>JBDUAX010000115.1:0-10835 GCA_040004455.1 Gemmatimonadaceae bacterium | reverse complement strand
GGAAGAGATTCTGCAAAGTGTACGCCGCGCCGAACAGGAGCGCCGCCGCGGCAACCCCCAATGGTCGCCAACGGCCCAGAACGACCACTGCAATCGCAATGAATCCGCGACCTGCCGACATGCCTTCCACGAACGTTCCGGCCTGTGCAAGCACCAATGTGGCGCCTGCAAGGCCGGCCATAAGTCCAGCGAACAACACCGCAAAGAATTGCACGCGCAGTGGGCGAATTCCCGCAGCGGCGGCGGCATCCGGACGCTCGCCAACCGCACGTAACGCCAATCCTGCTTGGGTTCGAGATAGCCACCACGCAACGGCCGGCACGCAGAGGTATAACAAGTAGGCAATTGGCGGCTGTACAAAAATCGACGGGCCGATAACGGGAATGCTGCTCAAGATCGGCACCGCAACCGGTGCCGAGGTCGGGATTGTAAGCGCTACTCCCTTTGTACCGTAGAAGACTCGATAAATGGTGCCGGTCAGTCCAAGACCAAACATCGTGATTGCGGTACCGGTAATGATTTGATCGGAGCGCTGCACCACTGCGAACATTGCAAACAGCAACGCAACGAGCAGACCGGCCAATGCGCCTGCCAGGAACCCCGCCGTTGTTCCGAACACACCCGCAACGATTGTTGCGCCCAATGCGCCCGCAATGATCGAACCTTCCAATCCGATGTTGATGACACCGGCACGTTCGCTGATGCATTCGCCGAGTGCCGCGAACGCAAAGGGAGTGGCCCAGCGGATGGTCGATTCCAGAAACGTGTCGAAGATCATGTGCCAGACTCCGTCCGAGCACCGTTTCGTGTACGCCAGCGATCGCCCGCCAACACCAGAAGAATGAGCAGCGCTTCAACGACCGACACCAAAACACTCGGCACACCTGCATCACGCTGCATGGCGTTGGCGCCCGCTTCCAACGCGCCAAAGAGTAACGCGGTGACTAGCACACCGAGCGGGTGCAATCGAGCGAGTAACGCCACGGCGATCGCGGTATATCCGTAGCCCGGTGAAATGTTTTCGTAGAGCGAGAAAGTGACGCCAGTGAGTTCACTCGCACCGGCGACCCCGGCGATCGCGCCGCTCATGAGAAACGCAATTGTCGTCGTGCGTGCGACGTTAATTTGTCCGGCGCTGGCCGCGGCGCGCGCATTGGCACCAACGGCGCGCAAGCGAAAGCCACCAGCGCGGTCACGCAACCACCACCACATCAGAAACGCCAACACAATCGCAATCAGAAATCCCAAATGCAGTCGCGTACCCGGAATGATCGCTGGCAGTTGTGCGCTTTTGGAAATACTGAATGACTGGGGAAAAATGTGCGTTGGCTCCTGCAGTGGTCCCCGAACGAGATAGCCGACCCCCTGTAGCGCAACGTAGTTCAACATGATGGTGCTGATAACTTCCAGCACACCAAATTTCTGGCGCAGCAATGCCGCAATTCCGGCCCAGAATGCGCCGGCAAATGCGCCCGCAAAAAAGACCACTGGAATTGTCAGAAATCCCAGCTGCGGCGCAACAATCGAAATCATTGTCGCCGCGACAGCACCGGCCAACAACTGTCCTTCTGCGCCGATATTGAGAATGCCAGCGCGAAACGCCAATGAAACTGCGAGTCCCGCCAGCGCGAGCGGAACGGCGCGCACCAACGTAACCGAAGAAATTGCGTACCACGAACCAGCCGCACCACTCAGCAACGCAGATAACGCAGCGCCTGTGCGTTGTCCGGAAACAGTCAATAGCAAAACAAGCAACAGCATTGCAACTGCGCCCAGTGCCACCGCTCGTCCAACGGCGCGAGCTGCGTTCAGCGCAACGTGATTCCGATTAGACGGGGTGTTGCTCACAGTAGAATTCAAGAACCCAACATCGCGCGACCCACAACATCGCGATCACGAATTGATGCGGTGAGCACGCCCGTGTGCATTACAAAAATGCGATCGGACAATTCCAACACTTCGTCGAGATCACTCGAATAGATGACAACGGCGGTACCGCGATCACGCGCCTTTCGCAGCGCGTCATGCACCGAGGTCGTTGCGCGAAAGTCGAGACCGCGAGTGGGATTTTCGACTACGAGTGCAGCGGGAGCGTTCGCCAGCTCGCGACCGACAATCAGCCTTTGTTGATTGCCTCCGGAAAGCGTGCGCGTTTCGGTATCTGCTCCGCTTGTCTGCACCTGGTAGTTCGCAATGATGTCGGTCGTCGCTTTACGCAACGAAGGCCACGGCATTCTCCCGCGGCGCGCACCGGCGTCTCGAAGCGCCACGTTTTCAATCAACGATTCACTCAACATCAACGCGTCGGCGTGTCGATCTTCCGGTACAAACCCGATCGCCTTCGGAACAGACAGAATTCCGCTCGTTGGTTGCAGTCGACCTGCGAGTATTCGCAACAGTTCACGTTGCCCCGCACCTTCAATGGCGGCAATTCCAACGATCTCACCCTGGTGCACGACAAGCGACGCGTTTTGCACGCGCGTGACGCCGATTGAATCACGAAACGAAACGTTTTGCGCAGTTAGAACGGCAAGCGCACTCCCAGCTGGGGGTGGTATCTGCTTGGATTCCGATCCGATCGCGATGGCTGACGTACGATCCTGCCCAAGCATCGCACTAGCCAATTCAGATTCAGAGACTTCGTCGATAGTTCTGCTAAGAACTGTCGCTCCGCGGCGAAGCACCGTCACGTCGTCCGCATAGTTCAGTGCGTCACGGAGTTTATGCGTGATCAGGACAACCGAACGACCCGAGTCGGCGAACCCGCGCATCCACGTCAGCAATTCCTGCGATTCGGCGGGGGCCAGAACGGCGGTTGGCTCGTCGAGAATGAGTATTCGAACGTCGCGTGCGAGAGCTTTCACAATTTCGCACCGCTGCTGTGCTCCAACTGGCAGGTCTGCAATGAGCGCACTTGGATTCAGGACAAGCCCAGTGGCCGATCCAATCTCGCGTACCCGAGTGGCCCACTGCTTCGCGACAAACCGCCCATGCGCGCCCAGCGCGACGTTTTCCGCGACGGTCATGGCCGGCACCAACGTGAAGTGTTGATGCACCATTCCCACGCCGGCGGCCAGCGCATCACTGGGAGACAAGAACCTGGCGACGGCGCCGTTCACCTGAATTGAGCCGGCATCGGGTTGAACCAGGCCAAACGCAATGCGCATGAGTGTCGTTTTCCCTGCCCCGTTCTCTCCCAGAATTGCGTGAACCGTTCCCGCTTTGACGCGCAGTGTGGCGGCGTCCAAGGCCTTCACATTTCCGAACCGATGCGTCACGCCATCGAGCACTAACGCATCGGGCGCGCCGGTTGCAATCACAGTCCAGTAGGCAGCAGCAAGAATGACCAGGGGACGCCGAATTGCTGTTCAATCCATGCGCCCAGCGCCTGCACTCCCAATGTCTCGGTGGCGTAGTGACCGGCATACACAACACAGATATCATGTTCCGCACTGTCGACGGCCGTGTGATGCGTTCCTTCGCCAACAATCAACGTATCGACTCCAGCATCGCGCGCTTCCTTCAGTGCTTCCGGAGATACGCCCATACCACTGCAAATGGCCCAACGCCTGGTCACGCGGTTCACGAACGGAATCGACGTACGAACTGAACCGCCATATGAAATCGCATATTGCGTGACGCGATCTACGAGTTCACGGGTCTGCAAATCACTGATCCCACTGACACCAATGTTTACGCCCTTGTAGTAGGCGAATGGCGCGCTCACGATTAGCCCGAAGGTTTTGGCCAACAGCACGTTGTTGCCGAGCGTTGGATGCAGATCAAGTGGGATGTGAGTGCTGTAAACCGCGATGTTATTGCTGACCAATTGTTGCAGCCGCTCGTACTGTTTTCCGACGATTGCCTGCGGGCCGCCCCAAAACAATCCGTGGTGAACAATGAGCAAGTCGGCGCCGAGTTTTGCTGTCGCGTTGATAGATGCTAATGAGGCATCAACTGCCGTGGCTACACGAGTTACTCGACCATTGTTCGCGATTTGCAGGCCGTTCAATGCGACACTCGAGTCGGGCACTTCGCGCGTGCGGAGTTCGATATCGAGCGCCGAAACGATGTCAGCGAGCGCAGCGTTCATGGCGCGGGCGATTACGGTTTGGCCTTAACAGCAGTATCTGGGCCCTTCGCGATGTCATCCAGGGTGTGAAACGTTCCGGCATTGATTGACTTCGCGACCGAATCAATTGCTGCTGTTATTGCTGGAGGGATGCGTGAAGAAAATGCTGGGTTCACTTCGAGGCGAACTACGTTGCTGGCAACGTCCATGTAGATCACCCGACCTTTGAACGTGCCAGCTTGCACTTCCCGCGCAATCGGCAGCATCGTTTTTGGAAAGTCGATAACGACACTGGCAACGATGACATCGGGCGCAATGTGATTTTGGTTAGCGTTGGCTCCCAACGCGAGAATCTTCTTTTCTTTAGCCGCTTGAAAAACTCCGAGGCCAGCCGCGTCGGCGTTTTGAAAGATCACATCAACACCCTGGGCGATTTGCGAGAGCGCCAACTCCTTTCCCGCGCTCACATCATCCCAGTTGCCGATGTACGCAGTCAACACTCGTACTTTTGGATTCACTGCTTTCACGCCGCGCTCAAATGCGACGAACGCAGCTTTGACCGGTGGCATTTCCTGGCCAGCAATCATTCCAATAATGTTGGTCTTTGTCATTGCGCCCGCCAGCATCCCCGCCTGGTAGGAAGCCTGATCAAACGCAAAACCGACACCGGCAAGATTTGGTGCAACGACTCTTCCCGATGTCACGATGTAAACAGTCTTCGGAAACTGTGGAGCTATTCGAACAGCGGCGTCCTGATACTCGAAACCATTTCCGAATACCAGCGAGTATCCTTGCGCGCCGTACTGTCGAAAATTCTCCTCGTATTCGGCAGGTGTTTTTGTTTCGATATTGCTGATTTGAGCGCCTAATGAATCGCGTAGCGCGAGCAGACCGGCATAGGCTCCACTATTCCAACCCTGATCGGAAATCGTGCCCGAAGTGAGTAGCGCAACGCGCATCGGAGCGCCAGTTGCAGATTTCGTGCTGTCAGCACCGTTCCTGTCTTTTCCGCTGCAGGCCGCGAATGAAAACGCGGCTGCGAAGACAAGTGTAGTTGTTCGAACGGCGGCGAGAAACATAGGTTGACCCGACAAGAGAATTGTGAAGCGAAATTGAAACGTAGCGAACTGCAATCAACCGTCGAGGTGAATGCCGAGTAGTAAAAGTACGCGTTCGAGATCGTCGTTAGAAAAGAACGCAATACGCACTTCACCGCTCTCTTTTCCTGTCAGATGCAAGGTCACAGGCGTCAGCAATTTCTTACGAAGCAACTCCTCCACTCGGCGCGTTTCAGCGGTCGCAGTTGACGCAGTTGGGGGCCCGGTGACAGTTGTTGTTTTTAATTTGCGGCCAGTTTTAGCGGGAGTCGGTCGTGTTCCGCGCACGCGCTCTTCAACGTCACGTACTGAAAGTGTTTTGGCTGTGATTTCACGAGCGAGTTCCGCCATGGCGCGTTCTGTTCCAAGGGGGAGGAGCGCACGCGCATGTCCAACGGTGATCTGTCTTTCCTGCAACATGCGTCGCACGGACGCCGGCAATACCAACAATCGCAACGCATTCGCCACAGTTGAACGGTCCTTTCCCACAACATCGGCGACTTCTTGCTGAGTGAGCTCGAATTCGTCAATGAGTCGCTGGTATCCGTCGGCCTCTTCAATCGGATCGAGATCGGCGCGTTGGAGATTCTCGACCATTGCCAGCGTGAGCATCGTGCGATCGTCAGTGTCACGCACCAGGGCGGGAATTTCAGTCCAACCAAGGCGGGTAGCGGCCCTAAGCCGCCTTTCTCCGGCAATTAGTTCGTACCCGTTGTGATGAGGTGATGGGCGAACGGTTATAGGTTGCAATAATCCGCTGGTCCGGAGGCTCGACTCGAGGTCAGCGAGTTCTTCCGGTCGAAATTCCTTGCGAGGCTGAAATGGGTTGGCTGCAATGTGGGCAATTGAGAGCGATCGCAGGCTTGGACCACGCGCACTCGGCGCCGTAGGCTCAGATGCTGATTGGGCAAAAGACTCAGTGGCACTTGTGGAGGCGTTGTCGGAAGCCCTACTGGCGGCGGCTGAAGCTGTGTTTGTAGGAGTTGGCGGAGCCACTCCACCGGAGGTGTCGTTTGCTACCGAACTCACGTCTCCGGCTGGCGGCTTTGGTGTGTCGCGCCGCGCAAGAAGGGCATCCAGTCCTCGCCCTAGCCGAGAGGGTTTCTCAGGAGTTGCCATAAATTTTGTATGTAACGCGACAGTAATGAAACATTATAAGGCCAGTGGAGGCTATTTGTGCCTAGTATCGCGCTGCGCGATGATTTCTTTCGCGGCAGCCATATAAGCTTGCGCGCCAACCGAGGCCACGTCGTAGACCACGATCGGCTTTCCAAAAGAGGGTGCTTCCGCCAGGCGGATATTTCGGGGAATAACGGTGGTGTAGACGCGATCGCCGAAGTGTTCGCGCGCATCGGCGGCTACTTGGCGTGAGAGGTTGAGTCGAGCGTCATACATGGTGAGGAGAACGCCGTCCACTTCAAGGGCAGGGTTCATAGCTTCTTGCACGCGTTGAACGGTTCCCAGCAGTTGAGACAGGCCTTCAAGAGCGTAATACTCGCACTGGAGTGGGATGATGACTGCGTCAGCGGCTACCAGCATGTTCAAGGTGATCAGTCCGAGCGATGGTGGGCAGTCAATGAGGACGAAGTCGTATAGATCGCGAACCCCGGCGAGAGCCTCCTTCATTCGATTTACTCTATCGGGCAGGTCGACGAGCTCGACCTCAGCGCCAGCTAAATCGGGGGTGGCTGGGAGGACATCCAGGTGTCGGAAGTGAATTCCGCGGTGCAGCCCTTCCTCGAGGGTTTTTTCGCCGAGTAGGACGTCGTATGTGTTGATTCCGACTTCGTCTCGGGGGACTCCGACGCCGCTGGTAGCGTTGCCTTGGGGATCGGCGTCAATGAGAAGCGTGCGCTGTTCAGCCACCGCGAAGGAGGCGGCGAGATTGACTGAAGTTGTGGTTTTGCCTACGCCACCCTTCTGATTGGCAATTGCGAGGATGCGTCCCACGAGGTGCGATTAAGTGTTTTTGGGATCGGAAGTATATGGTTAAACGCGGAACGGGGAAACCATTGGTGGCGCCGTTTCACGTGGAACGATTTATCGAGATTCCCACATTGAGTGTCATAGCCATGGAACGCGATTCCTCATTGGAAGGAGACTATAAAAGGGCTTTTGGAACATGTTTCACGTGAAACATGTCCACAGAGCTCTCCACAAGATCTCCACATCATTTTCGGCTACCGATGGAGTAATTTGAGATCAGCCAAAAGATAGAAAGCGGACCGCGTTCGCGATCCGCCCTATTTGTTACAGCACCTCAAGGAGCGTCTAATTCCTTGCGTACATCCATCTTGTCGTGACGCTTACCTGGATGGTTATGGTACCCTCGCTAATGGGAGTTGCCATTGCCTCCGACGCCATCTTTGCCATGGCAAACATTGGCACCGGACGCGGTTGCTCAAACGAGTTGATTGTGATCTCCAAGAGATTGCCGATACTCCCACCGGCCGCCACGGCGGCGACGCCTGCCTCGCGCTTTGCCTGTGTAACCGCGTTTGTGATTGCCTGCTCCCGAGCCTTCGCGGGGTCAGTAAGCTCAAAGGTCAAGCCGGCCACTCGATTGGCGCCCGCCGCCAGCGCCGCATCGATTACTGCACCAGACTGCTCAAGCTTTGATACAACGACCGCTACCTGATTGCTCACCTGGTAGCCGTCGATAAAGGTCTTCTTTTCCTTGTCATCCCAGCGCTGGACCGGAGTCACCGAAAAGCTGGAAGTGGAAACCGCGGAAGCAGGAATTCCAAGTGCTCTGATGGCTGCGAGCACCGCGGTTTGCTTCCTGTTGTTTTCAGCAGATGCCGCGGCAGCTGTTTTGGCCTGGGTCTCGACCCCCAGTTGCACATTGGCGCGGTCAGGAGCCAGACGTACTTCGCCATTGGCAGTTACAACGATCTGAGGCGGAGCTTGAACCGCAGACTGCGCGCGAAGCACCCGCGGTGCGCCGAACGCAACGAAGGCCAAACCAATAGCGGCAGCTGCTATCAAGAGTGGTTCTGAAAATCGTGAACGCGTTTGGTTTGCGCACCTGGCATGACTCATAAAGCCTCTTGCATCGGAATTTGCGAGCACAGAACTCATCGCGACTACTGTTGTGAGTCGCTATGACTATAACGCTCTATTGCGAATCTATTGCACACCGCACGCGCTGACTCGTTCGATGACTTCAGCTTCCAAAAAACGATTCTCTCCATTTAACACTGATCAACACACTACCAGCACAGTATCGGCTCAACATAGCAACACAATCACCGGTTTCATGTGAATCTGCCGCTATTGGTCAACACTTGAGGAAGCGATCCGCCGTCTGCGCTCTACTTCAAACACTAAATTCTGCAAATCCGATGGGCTAATACCCGGAATGCTCGAAGCCTGAGCCAATGTACCGGGCATGCGCTGCGCAAGCTTTTGACGAGCCTCGGTTGAAAGCGTCGTCATCTCGACGTACGGGAGCTCACCGGAAAGCGAAAAATCTCCCATCGTGCTCAATTTCTCCGCCGCAAGTCGTTCGCGAGCGAAATAACCAGCATACTTGATCTCCAACTCGGCCGAAACTACAGCTTCCGCGGGCAAATCCGCGCCAACATTTGCTGCGGCGAACAACGCACTCAATGACACGTTGTTTCGACGAGCCAATTCTGTTGCGCGCACTGCATGCACAAGTGGAACGCTGTTCGCTGCTTTCAGAACTGGATCGGCCACCGCTGGTGTCATGCTCGTTGCATCGGCCAATGCCCGCGCTTCACGCACTGAATCAAGGCGCCAATGTATTGTGGTGCATTCTTCTTCACGCAACAAACCCAGTGCTTCAGCAATTGGTCCGAGTCGTTCGAGCGCGTTGTCCTGACGTACTGTCAAACGAAATTCACTGCGCGATGTAAACAATCGATACGGTTCATCGACGCCGCGCGAAACAAGATCATCAATTAACACGCCGATGTAACTCGTTTCACGACCGAGAATGAGTGGTGATTTTTCCTGCGTTGAGTGCGCAGCATTTATTCCAGCAATTACACCTTGTGCGGCAGCTTCCTCGTAGCCGGTTGTACCGTTCACCTGCCCCGCGAAAAACAAACCATGCAATGCGCGCGATTCGAGTGAAGCGTGCAGTTGTGTTGGCGGATAATAGTCGTATTCAATTGCGTAACCAGAACGTGTCATGCGCACGTTTGACAAGCCTTTGATGCTGCGCAGAATTTCGAGTTGAACGGGTGACGGCAACGACGTCGACAATCCGTTCACATATAGTTCGTGCGTATCGTGCCCTTCCGGTTCCAGAAAAATCTGATGTCGTTCCGCATCGGGAAAACGCACAACTTTGTCTTCGACACTGGGGCAATAACGCGGGCCCTTTGCTGAAATCGCACCGCCATACATTGCTGATTCGAGAATGTGCTCTTCGATGATCGCTTTTCCATTGGCCTCGAGAAAAGTGATCCAGCAATGCAGCTGATCGGGGTGCCGAGTGTGCGTAGCGCCATTGATTTGCGTTCGACGGGGCGTAGTCCAATAGTGTGACCACGAGTAATCGAACTGCTCGATTTCAGACTTCTGTGGATCGAGCACAGAAAAGTCGACGCTTCGACCGTCAATTCGGGGGGGCGTACCCGTTTTAAACCGCATGGTGGTCAATCCGAGTGCATCGAGCTGTTCGCCAAGCTGCACCGATGGTGCTTCTCCGGCCCGTCCGCCTCCAAATGCCGTCGTTGTGCCAATGTGCAATCGTCCGCGTCCGAACGTTCCCGTCGTCAGGACGACAGAACGCGCTCCAAACCGACGTCCTTCCAGGGTCTCAATGCCGACAACGCGTTTTCCAGTCTCGTCCAGCAACAGACGAGCGGCGGTTCCCTGCACCGTCGTCAAGTTTGGCTGGTCTTCGAGCAGCGAACGTACGGCGCGACGGTAAAGACCACGGTCGCACTGCGCTCTCGGAGCCCACACTGCAGGCCCTTTGCCCCGATTAAGCATTCGGAACTGCACTGTCGCGCGATCGGTGGCTCGACCCATTATGCCGCCTAAAGCGTCCACTTCACGAGCGACCGTACCCTTGGCGACGCCGCCAATTGCTGGGTTGCAGGACAGTTGACCGATCTGTTCGAGTGCAGTGGTCAGCAGTGCAACGCTGGCGCCTGCCCGCGCCGCGGCGACGGCGGCCTCAGTACCGGCGTGGCCACCGCCTATTACCAGCACATCAAACGTCGACTCGACCTTGGCCCTGGCCCTGGCTGGAGAACTTATGTGATCCGACATTGGGGAAAGCTATCACAGGTGGATGCCGCCGCGAATTCGCGCGTCCGGCACGACCAGGCATATTGTTTGAACAGCAGCACGAGCGGAGTTCGTGACGAGTGCGCCGACTGGCGGCACCGTTCAAGTAAAACCATTCGATCAGTTCGATGCCATGCCCATAAAAGTATCCGGCGATGCACCGACGTTGTTCATACAGCGTTCCGCATTCGAGCGCGTTGGGTTGACGCGTCAACAGATGGACGAAGCACTCGGTCTTACCGACGAAGAATTTCGCGTTGAAGGACAACTTGTTGCGATTGGTCCGTTAGTTGGCGAAAGCGCGCTCACGGAACTCATCGAAACGCTCGAAGGACTCGGTCTGGTTTACTTCGATGACTTCTTCGAAATGAGTGGCAACTGGCCCGAGTGGCTCAAAT
>JBDUAX010000525.1:0-3217 GCA_040004455.1 Gemmatimonadaceae bacterium | reverse complement strand
TGGCGGCCAGTCGGCACCAGGTGGCTGAAAGTACGAGGGCCCCCACGAAACAAATGTTTCCAGTTTTGTCCCCGCTGCAAATGCCGCGCAGGAATTCCCTCCCGTTGCGTCGTAGTACGATTGGCTCTCCTCGGTTTTCGTAGCATCGATCGAAAAAACCCGGCCCTTATTCCACGGTTTGCGGTGCGCGCGAATTTCCGTGCGATGTGTCACGCGCGCATCAACAACAACGCCACCATCCGCCTGCAACTTTGCAATCATGTCTTCGCGCCAACCGGTGCGCGGCTCCTGCGATTTCACTCCCGCAATTTGTTCATCCCAGTGTTTAAGCACTTCGTCCTGCACGTCGCGCGCGGGGCGGCAACGCTCCACAACGCTGTTGATGATGTAGGCCTTGAGTTCTGGCCCGGGTAGCGCGGCGAGAAGTGTTCCACCAACCAACAACACGGCCGTCACAGCAAGTGCGCGCCATTGCAACGTTGCCGAGATGTGCAGCCAGCTCGACACCAGGTAACCGGCAATGCCAAGGATGAGGCCGAGCGGACCCGTGGCAAACACGCCAATGAGTGGGCCCATGCTGTTCTGCGGGTTGAGCTGAATCGGGCCAAAGATCCCGGCGGCGAGGCCGAGGCCGCCGAGGATGAGGGTCCATTGGAGGAAGGTCATGGCGCAATATGTTTACGGCGTCGACATATCAAAATCTGATGTCGAAAAAAGAGCGAAAAATCGACATGAAGCGTATTCAAGGCATGTTCGTGTCGAAAAAACGGACGATTTTCGACATCAAGTGCGGTCACCTTTTGCGTCCTCCCCGGAATCATGCGACATTCTGGGTTCTCCCCGCCCGTCCGCTCCTGCAGCCACCAACATGAAACGCATCCCCCGCACCCCCCGCACCTCCACCCTCGTGGCCCTATCGGCGCTTCTCATCGCCGTTCCCGCGCTCGCGCAAACACCGCGCAAGTACACCACGGCTGATTACGACCTCGCAGCATCGCGACTCGCGCCGAATTTGAATGGATTCGTCGTTGGCGGCGCAGTGAATGCGAATTGGTTGCCCGATGGTCGTATGTGGTATCGAAACGGAACCGGTGCGAGCGGGCAAACAATTCTTGTGAACCCCGTCGCGAAAACGCGCGTTGTTTGCGATGCGACGATGAGCAATTGCGCCGGCGTTCCCGCTGATGCTGCAGACGCTGGTGGCGGACGCGGCGGTCGTGGTGGACGCGGCGGCGGCGGCGGTGGGCGCGGGGGTGCCGCGGGTAACGCAGTCCTGTCACCCGACGGCAAGCGTTCCGCATTCATTCGCGATTACAACTTGTACGTGCGAGATGTTGCGAGCGGCAAAGAAACACAGCTCACAACGGATGGCGTCAAAGATTTCGGCTACGCCACCGATAACGCGGGTTGGGTAACAAGCGATCGCGCGATTCTGTTGTGGTCACCCGACTCAAAGAAGATTGCCACGCAGCAACAGGACGAACGCCATGTTGGCGACATGTATATCGTCAGCACCAAGGCGGGTCACCCTGAATTGAAAGCGTGGAAGTATCCGCTTCCGGGGGACAGCGTGGTGCAGATGTTGTCACGCGTGATCATTGATGTTGATGCGAACAAAGTGATTCGTTTGCAGATGGCGCCCGATTTTCATCGCGGTAGCATTGGCGACAACATCACGATGGCCGATTACAACTGGAGCCCTGACGGATCGAAGCTTGCGCTCGTATCAACCGGTCGCGATCACAAGAATGCGATTTTTCGCATTGTGGACGCCGCAACGGGCACTGTGAAAACGGTGTTCGAGGAAAAATCGTCGACACATTTTGAATCGCGCACCGGCTGGCGCATGCTGTGGCCGACGAATGAAATCGTCTGGTATTCGCAGCGCGACGATTGGG
The DNA here is from genome assembly GCA_040004455.1 of Gemmatimonadaceae bacterium. GTDB lineage: Bacteria > Gemmatimonadota > Gemmatimonadetes > Gemmatimonadales > Gemmatimonadaceae > Gemmatimonas. The sequence continues at coordinate 1,319 of JBDUAX010000525.1, read as the reverse complement.
GTCAGTTGTACCTGTACGATTTGACCACCGGTCAGGTGAAGAACAAGATCACCAGCGGCGAAGGCCCGGTTACTGCAATTACAAAAATTGACGACAAGACGCGCACGGTTTGGTACGCAGCGGGCGGTCGTGAGGCCGGGCAGGATCCGTATTTCATTCACTACTATCGCATTGGACTCGACGGCCGTGGCCCGCAGGTTTCGTTGACGCCGGATGTTGGCGATCACGCAATGCAATTGTCGCCAGACAACAAGTTTCTCGTTGATACGTACTCATCCCCCGACGTTCCACCCGTTGTCACGCTGCGCGATGCGAATGGCAAACTGGTCATGCCACTTGAGAAAGCGGACATCAGCAAACTCGTCGCGACCGGTTGGAAGGCGCCAGTCCCGATCAAAGCAAAAGCGGCCGACGGCAAAACTGATTTGTACGGTATGATGTTTCGTCCAACGAATTTCGATCCGTCAAAGAAATATCCGATCATCAACAACGCGTATCCGGGCCCACAAAGCGGCAGTGTTGGTGCGCGCACTTTCACGGCCGCACGTGGTGACAAACAAGCGCTCGCGGAATTGGGCTTCATCGTCGTTTCAATTGACGGACGCGGAACTCCCGGTCGCTCGAAGTCATTTCACGATGCGTATTACGGCCGCATGGGTCGCGACAACACCGTGCCCGATCAGGTTGCGGCAATGCAGGATCTCGCAAAACAATATCCCAGCATCGACATCGACAAAGCAGCGATGTGGGGACACTCAGGTGGTGGCTTTATTACCGCCGACGCGATGTTCCGTTATCCGGACTTCTTCAAAGTTGGTATCGCGGAGTCGGGCAATCACGACCAGCGCGTTTATGAAGACGATTGGGGCGAGCGCTATCAGGGTTTGTTGGAAAAAACTCCAGATGGCAAAGACAATTACGACATCGAAGCCAACCAGACGTTCGCGAAGAATCTGAAGGGCCATTTGCTGCTTGCTCACGGCACGATGGACAACAACGTTCCGCCGTACAACACGTTGCTGGTTGCTGACGCACTTATCAAAGCAAACAAGGATTTCGATTTGCTGATGCTGCCAAATCAGCCACACGGCTACGGCGACATGAGCAACTACATGATGCGTCGTCGCTGGGACTACTTCGTGAAATGGCTGGCCGGTGGCGAGCCACCCAAAGAATACGAAATCAAGAATCCACCGGCGCGTCCTGTTCCCTGATGGTTCGCGCTGAATTCTGAGCGAGAGAGAATACAGAATTGAGAATAGAGAGATAGTTGGGGTCGGTCGGTCCCGTTGGGTCTCCTCTGCGAGCACACTTCGCGG
>JBDUAX010000524.1:0-3223 GCA_040004455.1 Gemmatimonadaceae bacterium | reverse complement strand
GACCGTCGATGTTGCCCATCCATCCCCACGGCAGGTACGCCGGGCCAACGATGAATGCGGCGACCTGATCGTGACTGAAGCCCATGTCCCGCAGCACCGCGCGCCACACCGCTTCCTGACCGGTGACGGCGAGCGGAGTGTTGATCCCTTTCAGCGCCATCCAGTCGATCATGCGCTCCCACTCTGACCAATTCCACCACGCCATCGAATAGGAAAAGGTGCAATAGTTAAAGAAGTAACGTGTTTCGTATGGCGTCACGATGTGGACCACCGCCAATACTCGGGGCAGCGCGCGGGGCAACACGACCGGCTTGAATGGCAACGAGACATTCACGTTCGCGACGTGCTCCAGATACCAGTTAAGCGCGGACGCGATGGCGACGCCTGATGATCCACGCAGCGCGATCGTGGCGCCATTCTGGGCCACTTCGAACACGTCACGCCCGGAATCGCTAGGCAGAGTCGCGACGGTGAAGTCGGCGGCGTGCCCCGGAACGACTCGCGCGATGAGTGCGGAGGCGGCAGCGAGGTCGGGCCGTTGCGCGCTGGCGAGGTGCGGGACTGCGTAGAACGCGGCTGTTGTATACCTCAGTATCTGGCGCGTCATCAGGTGGCGAAGTGTCATGGTAGGGTCATTCAGATTGCCGTAGGGCTTGTCCTGCTGTGGTGCGTGGTCGAGGGGGCATTCCAAGCGGGGCTTTGTTCAAAGCGTGCAACAGGCGGCCGTCAATCGGCCTGCTCAAAAGCGGCCACATGGCGATCCCTACCGCAACAACCGGTACACCGGATACGAAACCAGCACCAGTGCCGCCGCGATCGCGGTATCCCTCGGCGCCGCCACCGCCGTCCCAATCAAGAATGCAACCGATCCGACCAACACTAACCCGGTGGTTATCGGATGCCCGATCGCGCGAAATGGTCGCGGCGTACTCGGCTCCACCGCGCGCATGCGGAATAAAGCCGCAAACGAAACCGCGTACGACGCGACAAACAGAATTGAACAAATCGCAATCACGCGCTCGAACGTTCCGGTGAGCAGAAACGCGAGCGTGACAATGACGCCAAGTATGACGGACACTGTCGGGGCGCCGGAATCCGTCGCATTGCCCAGCGCTGACAAGCGCTTCATGTCGCGCCCCAACGCGAATGCCACTCGCGAACCCATCGCCTGATTCGCCAAAATGCTGCTCGGCAGTGCAATCACGATCAGCAATCGCACAATCGTGCTGCCGGATGATCCAAACACGGTCGTCGCCGCGGCTGCGGTTGGCAGTGCGTCTGCGGCAATGGTGCTCATTGGAAGCACCAACAAAATCGCTACGTTGAGCAACAGGTACACAATCATCACCGAAATCACACCACCAAACAGCGAACGCGGAATATCGCGCGCCGGGTCACGCGTTTCTTCGCCGAAATAGATAATTCCAGTCCAGCCGTCGTATGCGAAGATTACTCCTTGCAACGCGAGCACGAGTGATAACAGCAGTCCTTGTGATGGTGCGACGGCGGCAACTTCTGGTGCACGTTGATGGCCGGCTGCCCAGGTAAAACACGCGATAGTCAGCGCCAGAAATCCAAGAGTCTTGGCCAGACTTGTGAAGTTCTGCGAGGCGTTCATCGCGCGCGAACCGCGCAGCAGCACGAATCCTGCCGCAATTGCAGCGAGCATTGAAATCGCGAGCGCGTATTGCGGGATTCCGACCAACGTTGTCACGGCTTCCGCAAACACGATTGAAACAGCTGCGACAGAACCGCAAATGGAAACCCAATCATTCCATCCAACAGCGAACGCGGTGAACGGGCCAAAAGCGTGCAGCGCGATTGCGTATTGTCCACCCGAACGGGGACGCATCGCTCCCAATTCTGAAAATACGTTGGCGCCGAGCAGCGCGTAGACGCCGCCCAGTACCCACACTCCCAAAAACATCCAGGCGTGTGGCAATAGCTGCGCAACATCATGCGGCGCACGCAGAATGCCCGCGCCGATAATGCTGCCCACGGCGACGGCAACGCCGAATGATGCACCGAAAAATGCGGGAAGTTTTTTCACGATGCGGCGTTGTTGCAGCGATGAAGTTCGAAGGGGATTTCGTGCCGCGCGAACATGTGGCAGGGTACAGACAACGGCAATGGCACTGGCAATCGCAACGTCAATGGCACAAACGTCAGTGCGGTCGTGACTGAGCAATTGTTCGCGCGCGACCTCGCTATGGTGTATTACGCGAGTGATATTCGGGCATGTCCATGATCTTCCCCTTCGATCCGCGTATTGAGCACGCGTCGACAATTCCGGCCCGGCTCTACAACGATCCGGTGTATCTCGAGCTCGAGCGTGAGCGAGTGTTTGCGCACTCGTGGCAGCTCGTGGGTCGCGCTGAGCAAGTTGCTGAACACGGACAGTATTTCACGGCTGAGGTTGGAAACGATTCAATTGTGGTGTTGCGCGACAAGGAAACATTGCGCGCGTTTCATAACGTATGCTTGCATCGCGCGGGCCCGGTTGCGCAGGGATGCGGCAAACGCAACACGCTGCAATGCCGCTATCACGGATGGACGTATTCGTTGAGCGGCGGATTGCTGCGCGCGCCGGAAATGGAAAATACCGCGTCGTTCAAACCAGAAGAAATGCATCTGCGCGCGGTCGCCATTGCAACATGGGGACCCCTGGTGTTTGCGAACATCGATGGAAAGGCGCCCCCATTGAGCGAAGTATTCGAAGACATTCCCGCGCGCGTGGCCGGATTCGGTTGCGAAACCATGCGATACGTAAGTTCGAAACAGTGGGACATTGCGTGCAACTGGAAAGTGTACGTCGACAATTATCTGGAAGGATATCACTTGCCGATGGTGCATCCGGGTTTGCACAAGGAACTCGATTACGACAATTACAAAGTTGAACCGCATCGATACTTTTCCGTGCAGCATGCGCCGCTGCGGCCAGTAACTGATGCATCCGGTGAGCGCCAATACGATCCGGCGAAAGCTGCCGTGGGGGAAGCCGTCTACGTATGGCTATTTCCCAACACCATGCTCAACATATACCTCGGCCAAATGCAAACGAATGTCGTCATTCCACTTTCGCACGATCGCACACGCGTGATTTTCGATTGGTACACGAACACGCCGCCACTAAGCGAAGAAGAGCGCGCAGAGTGGGCGCGACTCACGTGTTTCAGCGATACGATTCAGGACGATGACATTGAAATTTGCGAAGCAGTGCAGC
>JBDUAX010000523.1:0-3228 GCA_040004455.1 Gemmatimonadaceae bacterium | reverse complement strand
AATTCTCGGTTCGATTGTCGGTGGTGAACGGCAAGTCACCCTCGGTGCCAACGTACATTGCAGCGGTGATGTTCGCTGCCTGATAGTGAACTCCCGCGAACGTGAATGCCTGGCCAACGGTCACATTGTTGGCATTAGGCAGCGCTTCTTTGCTGTCAAGCTGCGCCGTCATCGCGTATTCCAACTGCGCATCAGACAACCACGCACTTGTTCCGTCGCTCATCATGCAATGCCATTCGTTCCAGCGGCCGAATTGCCATGCGTAGGTAACCCGACCAACAACAGTAAAATTCCTACCGCGCCATTTGCCTTCGGTGCCAAGCTGAATTGGAGAGCCTGTACGCGGGAACTCCGCTTGCGTGCCGACTTTCTGCAGGTCGAGGCCGCGGCGAACCAATACCGACTTGCAGAAGTCGCAGGTGGTTTGCGCGGCTTGTGCGAAGCGAAAGCGTATGGGGGCGCCGCAGTTGGGGCAGCTTGCGGTGCCGGACAGAGGTTCGGTCATGAGGGCGCGCAGAGTTCGAGCGGAGGCGCGGAGGACTGCGAGAACGTGTCGCGGGGGCCTGCAACAGCGCTCACGCCGAGCCGCCAAGCCGCCGAGGAACTGCAACCGTAGCGTCTGGATTTTATGGCTGGAGCAAATTCGAGGCTTCTATTTTTTCTGATTTGTTCAATCGCGGGAAATGGAATTCTTGCACGCAATTGAAAAGTCGTTTGCAGTTCTCCGCGGCTCCGCGACTCCACGTGCGCTCTGTTCATCACTTCGCGCGCACCGAAACTTCGGGGCTCACGTATTCACGCTCGAGCACACGCACAATCACGCGCTCCGCCCCAACATGCTCACGAAGTTTCTCGCCGAAGTCCCACCTTGCACGCTCCGTACAACAAAACAAATTCAAACAGAGCGACTCGTGCTCTGGAAACGTGTGCACTGTTAAATGCGACTCAGCTAGAATGCACACGCCGGTAATTCCTCCCGGAAACGGAAACGAATGCCACTGTGCCTCGCCCACCGGATTCAACGCGAGTTCAGAAATCATCGCGTCGAATAGTTTCTTCATTGTATGCAAATCGCAAAGGCGTTCGGCAGAACAACCGAACGCCTCTACAATCCACTCGCGACCGTTCATAGATCCGTGAATGCGCGCATCACTTTTCGTTACTGCTTGCCGCCACACTCGGCACAGAACTTCGCGACGTCAGGAATTGCCTTGCCGCAGTGAATACAAAATTTCGTTTCGCCATCGGGCGCGGCGCCCGGCGCTGGCGCCGCCGAGGCGCCTCCACTGTTCGGAGCAGCGGCACCACCACTTGCGCCACGGAGTGCATCGGTGAGCATCGCACCCATGCCCATCCCCGCCCCGAGACCTACACCGAGTCCCGCCGCACCACCGGAGTTTGCAGCCGCAATTGGAATTGATTGCGCTGCCTGAAACTGCGTGTACGTCCGCATGTCGCCAATCATGTTCATCGAAATCTTCTCGTCCAAACGTTTCTGCAGCTCGTCGGGAAGCGAAAGATTTTCAACGGTGAACGTTTCAAGGGCGAGCCCATACGCTTCGAACGCGGGCGCGACTTCCTTCGCAATTGCTTTCGCGAGTTCGGCTTGATTCGCCGCCATATCGAGAAACGGAACCTGCGAATTGGCAAACGCCGTCGTGAACGCACTGATGACGGTGTTGCGGAGTTGCGGCTCCAGTTGCTCGGTGGTGTACTGCTCCTGCGTGCCCGCGATGTTCAATTGAAACGCGAGCGGATTTTTGAGCCGATACGAATACACGCCAAAGCCGCGCAAACGCACCGCACCAAATTCCTTGTCACGAATGGTGATTGGTTGCTGCGTTCCCCAACGCTGATTCGTTTGCACGCGCGTGGAGAAGAAATACACATCACTCTTGAACGGCGACTTGAATGCCTTGTCCCAGTTCATGAGGTTCGTGAGCAACGGCAAGTTCGCCGTGGTCAACGTATACAATCCCGGCGCGAATGCGTCGGCGGCTTTGCCTTCGTTAACGAACAGCGCCATTTGCGATTCACGTACTGTCAATTTCGCGCCGTTTTGAATCTCCATATCCTGCATGGGATAGCGCTCCATCAACACACCAGGACCGCTCTCGGTCCACTGAATGACATCGATGAATTGCTTGCGCAGGAAATCGCCGAGCGACATTGCGTTGCCTCCAAGGGGGGCGAGGTCGGGTTAGCATCCGAGAAACAGGACCAAAAGAACAAACGGTCCGCGCCATCATGCTAGGCCGCGGACCGTCCAGTTGCAATGATCTGTAGTGCGACGCGCGTCAGCGCGGACCGTTTCTGGAGGGGGATCCAGAACCGTTGCTACAACTACGCCAGGGCTACTCGTACCGGAGCGCCTGAATTGGATTGAGCGCCGCCGCTTTGCGCGCGGGATAGAACCCGAAAAACACGCCGACTGCGGCGGAAAATCCGACCGCCACGCCAATTGCCAACGGCGGAGTCGCGGTGCTCCAACCCGTGAAGTGACCAACCAACGCTGCACCTCCCAAACCAACCACGACGCCAATGATTCCGCCCAACGAACTCATCACGATGCTTTCAACAAGGAACTGCGTGAGAACATCGGAACCGCGCGCACCGATTGCCATGCGAATGCCAATCTCGCGAGTGCGTTCGGTAACAGAAACGAGCATGATGTTCATGATGCCGATGCCACCAACAATCAGCGACACCGACGCAATGGCCGCGAGCAACCACGTCATGACTTGGGTAGTGCTGGTTGCCGTCGCTGCCAGATCGTTCTGATTGCGCACCGTGAAATCGTCGGGCGTGCCATCACCCAGCTTGTGCGACTCATGCATGATCGCCTTGATCTCGTCTTCTGCGGGATCAATGTCTTCTGGGTTGCTGGTGCTCGCGAGAATTTGTCCGAGAAATGCAAAACCGCTTAAACGTGCTTGCGCTGTGGTATACGGTACAAGTGCGACGTCATCCTGATCGCTCCCGGTTGCCGTCTGTCCTTTGGTTGCGAGCACGCCAATAACTGTGAATGGCACCGGACCAAGTTGCACTTGCGATCCCGTGGGGTCGCCATCGGGAAACAGGTTCTTCGCGACCGTTGCTCCAAGTATTACAACCTTGCGCTTCGATGTGACGTCGAGTTCTGAAAAGGGTTCACCCGTCACTACCTGCCAGTCGCGAATGAGGAGGTAGTCGGTAGACACGCCGGAAATCTGCGCCCGCCAGTTACCG
>JBDUAX010000114.1:0-10897 GCA_040004455.1 Gemmatimonadaceae bacterium | reverse complement strand
TAGAAGTCCGCGCTGGCGGCACCGACGTTGATGAGCGTGGGGGCGAGGTCGGTGTGAAGTCGCGACGGAAACCCTTGGAGGGAAACTCCATAAAATTTCACGCGGAGGCGCGGAGGGGAACAGCGAGGCGCGGAGACGCCGCTGCGATAGCAACAATGATCACTTAGTAGGGAGAACAAACGACAGAAGTTTTTTTGCTTTTTGCAGTTCTCCGCGGATCCGCGTGAGCATGTCATTTCATGTTTGCAAATAGAATTCTCGTGTCAGCCGAGCTCTCACCCCGCGACACACCAGTCGGCGGAGCATTTGCAGCTGTCGGCAAAAGCTCCCCGCTAAAAGCTGTCTAAGCTTTCTGCTGGCACCTTTGGTTTCATTATTTTTGGGGCAATTCGTAGTCGCTTCTACCAGTAAATAATCACGAGTGCTCCGCCAGCTAATCAGCTGGCGTAACGCACAACTCCAATTCGCAACAATTACTCAACTCCATTTGGAACTGAGCTGCAAGCTATTTAGCTGTCCTGCTGCTGCAGCTGTCTGGCGGCGGCGGCTGTCTCGCTGCAGCAGCTCCCCCCCCTAGCTCATCAACTGCTCCAACCTCGCTCTATACCCTCGGCTCGTCTTCACCTGCGTCCCGTTCCTCAAAATCACGACGTACTCCCCATTAAACCACGGCTGAATTTCCTTGATGCGCGACACGTTCACCATCGACGAGCGATGCACGCGCACAAATTCGCTTGGCGAGAGTGACTGTTCCATACTCTGTAACGTTTGCCGCACCAAATGCGTGTGCGTTCCCGCATGAATTTTCACGTGATTGTCGTCTGACTCAATCCAATCAATTTCTTCAACCGGAAGCAGTGTAACCCGACCATCACTCTTAATCGGAATACGGGTGCGTCGAGCGCGTTGTTGTTCCATGTGATCAATCAGCGCTTGCAGTTGCGCATTTGGCGCTGTGCTCGACCTCCGACTTTCGATGCGCTCTGCAGCTCGATTGAACGCCGCGTACAACCGATCGGGATCGAACGGCTTGAGTACGTAGTCCTGCGCGTGCACTTCGAACGCTTTCAGCGCGTATTGATCGTGCGCAGTGATGAAAATGACTTCCGGTCGATTGCGTTGTGGAATGGCAGCCAACACGCCGAATCCGTCGAGTTCCGGCATCTGCACGTCGAGAAAGATCAGATCGGGTGTGAGCTCACCAATACTCTCGACAGCCTCCGACCCATCACTGCACACGCCAACCAACTCGGCATTCGGAATATCTCGCAACAATTGCACCACCCGTTCGCGACCCAACGGTTCGTCGTCAACAACGAGGCAGCGAATGTTCGCCCTATTGTTCATGCGACTGCAACCAGGCAACGAATGCTCATCCTTTTGTTCATGCGACCGCTGCTCGTTGAAATGGCAGTGTTACGCGCGCTTCAAAGCCACCAGTGACGCTGACAAAATCGAGTCGTTGATTGGCGCCGTACAATTTTTCCAGGCGTGCGCGCGTTGTGCTCAACCCAACGCCGCTGCCGTTTGCGCGCTCGTCGGAATGCAGCGATGCTTCGTCAGTATCAAACCCGGTTCCGGTGTCGCGAACCACGATGGTGAGTTGCTCGCCGTGGCGCTCCACATGCACATCCACACAACCCGGCTTGGCATGTGGCGCAACACCATGCCGCACCGCGTTTTCGACGAGTGGCTGCAGCAGCATGTTGGGTACCATCGCGCTTCCGGTGTCACCTGCAACGTCAATGCGCACGTCGAGGCGATCGCCGTAACGCATGCGCTCCACTTCGAGATAGCGCCTCGCGAATTCAATTTCGTCGCGAAGGGGGATTTCTGGTTGTGCCGCGGTATCAATTGCAATGCGGAGCAACTCACTCACGCGCGCGAGCATGCGATCGGCGCGCTGCGGATCGGTGTGAATAAGGGACGACACCGCGTTGAGCGCGTTGAACAGAAAGTGCGGATGCAGTTGTGCGCGCAGTGCGTGAAACTGCGCGAGCGCCAGCTGCGTTTCGAGTTGATTTTCGCGTGTTTGGCGGGCTCGCAGGCTGTCGTGCGAATCGATGGCGGTGATGATGACGGCAATCACGGTGTATGTCATCGCGTTGAGAGTAACCAGTCCCCACAGCATCGGCAGATATGGACGCGGATTGTGCGCAATCCAGTCAGTCATGAACCAGTACGAAGTTATGTCGAGGAAGTGCAGTGGAATGAGAACGGCAATGTGTGCCGCGACGCGTTGCGCGATAGTCGGGAACGTGTCGTGTATTCGTCGCGTAATCACCATGAGCACAGGTGTTAGCAACGCCCAGAACAGCGCTGTCAGCATTGCCAGCGACAATGGGTTCGCACGCGCTGCAGTGCTCTGTCCGGTCACCATCGAAACCAGTGCGCTTTGTTGCGCCGACCATAGTCCCCACACGGTCCACACGGCGAAGATTCCCAGTATCGGCAACTTACGCCGTGACGCGGGAACGCTCGTCGTGAGTGTGTTCACCGTGATTCGCGTGGCATCATCTGCCGAGTCGGCAATTGATCGAGGGGGTCGGTTCATGACTGCAAAGTGCCGTTCGCGAGTAGCACATGCAATGGTGCTGTCGGTAATTGCGTTTTGCGAATTTCTCCTCTGTACCTGGCGTTGAAGCGCGCCAGCACAGTGACGAAAATCGGCCACGGTGACCAAGCGAATCACCCCAACGACGGCCCGATCGACCCCAGCACGGTGTCACATGCACCTCTCGCTAAACATCATGTGCGTTCGCATATGCACTAGACGCGACGAGTGCGTTGAGTATTCCGATATCATCGCATCGTTTGCGCTGCCGTTAACAAATCAGCCCGTAAATCATGTTGCAACCCAAGTTTCATATCACTTCGCGCGCGACGTCACGCGTTGTCTTCTCGCTGCGTAACACCATGGCTTTGATTGCACTGGCATTGACTGTTGCATCATGCACGCACAACACTGGTACGTCGGGAGGCGGAGCATCTGGAAACAGTCTGACCAGCATCACTGAAGGGTTCGACCCTCAGGTGCAACGCGATATTGAGGCGCTGCGGTCGGCGACAAATCCATATCACGATTTGAAAGCGGCACAGGCGGCGGGTTATCCAACAACAACACCATCGTGCGTTGCGGATTCGACAATGGGTGGAATGGGGCGGCATTACATGAATCGCCCGGTGTACGACAACAACACGGTCGACATTGCCCATCCGGAAATGTTAATCTACGCTTCGGTGCCGAAGGGAACGCCGGAACGACTGGTTGGTGTTGAGTACGCGATTCCCTTCCGGTTGCTGCCGTCAACGGAAAAAGCGCCGCGATTGTTTGGTCAGGAGTTCAAGCGTCACGAGGAGTTCAAGTACTGGTACTTGCACGTGTGGGCCTGGCAGAAAAACAAGGCGGGGTTGTTTTCGGATTGGAATCCGGCGATTAAGTGTTGAGTGCGAACAACGCAACAGAGACGCGGATTCTGCGAACTAAAGCACCTCCCCCTTCTTCCACGCCCTCCAATCCGGGTCCGGTCTCGCCGGCAACGCCTGCTCCTTGCCCAGCCGCTCGCGTCGAATATCCGCATACACAAAATTTTCCGACGCAATCGGCGACTCCGCGAGCCTCCGCAAAATCGCAAGCTGTCCAACATGCGTCATCACATCCGAAAACGGCCCCTGCAACAATTGCTCAGTCGTGATCTCATTCGGCAACCGCTCGGCCGCAATCAACTCGCCAACTGATTCCAGCATAGTATGAAATCGCTCGATCTCATCATTGAATGTCGGTAAGGGTTGCGGTCTTCGCGGGTACTCTCCTCCTTCCCAAAATGTGCGCACAGAACCCATCAAGCTTGTCATGTGTCTGAGAATTTCGACGGGAGAACGTACCTCGTGCCCCGGCGGAAAATCCGGATAGTTGTCGGGTGCACCACGCAGGGCTTTCTGCGTGCGATACGCAATTGCCGCGAGAAAGTGCTGCAACAAGTGTCGGTCGCGTTCGGGAAGGGAATTCGGCATGACTGAGTTTATCGAGAGTTGCCAGATGCTGTATGTCGTGAATTGCACGGAGCGGTTCTACGACCAGCGGGCGATTTTCAACGGGATGCTGCGGAAGTAATGGAAGCGTCGCCCAATATTCGTTGCTGAAGCTCCAGCGCGTTCAAGGAGGCCGCACCCAATGCGGTATTGTCAAAGATGCACCACACAACGACACCGCAAATCACCCAATCGCGAATTCGCTGCTCCATCTCTGCCAGAAATACTGAGGAATACGCGGAGTAGTACATCTTGGGCGATCCATGAAGACGACAGTAGATCATCGGCGGATCACCGCCGGGCACAGCGGCATGCTCGACAGTAGCTGGATCGGCGACGACGCGGGACATTCGCTGTTCGACCAACAGCGATTCAGCGCTGGCCGTGAACCAGGTTTGATGGCGTGGTTCAATTGCAACGGCACCCGAAAAGCGGACTCTCAAACTTGTAAGAAATGTTCGTGTGCTGTATTCGTCGTACACCAGGCTTGGCGGCAATTGCACCAATAGACATCCAAGTTTATCGCCGAGTCCCGATACTTCGTTCAGCAAGCGATCAAGCAAGTCGGTCGCATCAACCAGCCGTCGCTCGTGGGTGATTGTTCTGGGCATCTTGACTGAAAAACGGAAGTTTTCGCCAACACTCGATGCCCACCTCGTATATGTTGCCCGTTGATGAGGGCGATAGAAGCTGGAATTGATTTCTACGGCGTGAAGACGCGCTGCATACTGCTGTAAATGCGACCCTTCCCTTGGAAATTCGTCGCGCGCTGTGCGCGGAATGGCCCATCCGGCGCAGCCAATGTGTAGCGCGTTTTGCAAATGAGAATGCACGTGAATCGTGTTCGGTCGGAGTCATTGGGCGTCGCTAACACGAATACAATTGCGCCCCAGCCAGCCGGACAACACGCGTGTGATTTTCTCTTTGTGCGTTTTGCACTTCAGGTGCCGCGTTCGACAAATCGGGCGGGAACACTTTTTGTGTGCGGCGGTAGCGGAGAATCATCGAGATCGATTTCATGATTCGCTCAATGACTCATCCATCGTAGCAACATCCAAACCCGGGTATGGAGGCAACAATGGTTGCGAAAAAAGGTGGTCGTAAGGCGGCGAAAAAGGGTGGACGCAAGGCCGCGAAGAAAAGCCTTCGCAAGGCCGCAAAGAAATCCACTCGCAAGGCCGTAGCGAAAAAAAGCGACCGCAAATACGGCCCGAAAGCCAGCAAGAAAATCGGACGCGTGATGCAAGAATACAGCGAAGGCAAACTCAAGAGCGGCAAAGGCGGCGCCGGTGGAAAAGTGACAAGCCGCAAACAGGCGATCGCCATCGGCATCTCCGAAGCACGCGCCGAAGGGGACAAAGTCCCGTCCCAGAAACGCGCGACAAAGAAAAGCTCTTCCCCTTGACCTTCTACAACAAGGGTGCTAGCCTCTCATCTCGACCTCCTACAATGGTAACGAGATGGAAACACCCGTTGCGATGCGCCAGGGCACACTCGACATGCTCATTCTCAAAGCCGTGTCGCTTGAAGCAATGCACGGCTGGAGCATCGCCGAGCGCATAAAGCAGGTCTCGAAAGATGCGTTGGATGTGCCACAGGGCTCGTTGTACCCCGCGCTGCACCGACTCGAAGGACGCGGATTGCTCGCCGCCGAATGGCGCGCCAGTGAAGACAATCGCCGGGCGAAGTACTACAAACTCACGGCCGCGGGCAAACGCGAACTCGCGACTGAACGCGCAGAGTGGGAACGCTTCATGGCCGCGGTGCAACTCGTCATGGGTACGACGTAGCCATGCGACTGCTCGATACGATCTGGTTTCGTTTGCGCGCACTCTTTCAGCGTCAGCAAACTGACGCGGAGCTTGAGGCGGAATTTCGCTTTCACATTGAGCGCGAAACTGCTGCCAACGTTTCGCGCGGAATGTCCCCCGAAGACGCGCGGCGCAAAGCGATGGCGGAGTTTGGTGGGTTCGAGCGATTCAAGGAAGAATGTCGCGACGAACGCCACGTGCGCTGGTTACAAGACATTGGCCAGGACGTGCGCCACGGTTTTCGACTCTTGCGAAAGAACGCGCTGTTCAGCGCGACTGTGATTGGCACGCTTGCGTTAGGCATTGGCGCAACGAGCACGATATTCACTCTGGTGAATGGTGTCCTGCTGCGACCTGTCGTATATGCGCAGCCCGATCGCATTGTCTCGTTCACCCAGACTTCCCGCGGCGAAGATCGCAGTGTGGTTAGTGTTACGAACTACAATGCCTGGCGTGCGTCGGTGAAAACGCTGAGTGAAATGGCGCTGTATACCAGTACCTCGGGAGTGTTCAAGAAAGAAGTCGGTGGAACAAAAAGCCCGAACCTCAAGGGCGGCGAAGTAACCGCATCGTTCTTTTCAGTGCTCGGCGTGAAACCGCTCCTCGGTCGCGTCTTCTCGACATCTGATGAAACAGTGGGTGCACAACCGGTGATTGTTTTGAGCAACGCTTTGTGGCGTTCACGATTCAATGGAGATTCAAGTATCATCAATCAGCTGGTAACAGTTGATGACACAAGGCGCACCGTAGTTGGTGTGATGCCCGACGGATTTGATGTGCCGAGTGAGGCGAAATTCTGGCAGCCTTTGGATGTGCCACCGCCAACTGATCACTCCGACTTCTACTTCTTCACGGTGGCCAGACTTCGCGACGGCACTTCTATCGCCGGTGCGCAGGCAGAATTACTCAGCGTCCTGAAACGCAGCGAGCAACTCTCTCTATTTCCGGATCACGAAGCAGGCGTGGCTGTAGTCAGTTTGCGCGAGCGACAGTTTGGTTCAGTAAAGAAGCCTCTGATGTTGATGTTCGGCGCGGTGGCGGTTCTGTTGCTCATCGCCTGCGTAAATGTGGCCAATCTGACGCTGGCGCACGCGGCCTCACGTCATCGCGAGTTTGCGTTGCGTCTGTCATTGGGCGCCGGGCGTTGGCGCCTCGTGCGGCAGCTCTTCATTGAGAGTTTGCTGCTGGCGGCGATCGGCGGAGCCATTGGCTCGGCCATGCCGTATCTGCTTGTCGACGCGTTTGTAAAATTGAGCCCGTCGAGTGTGGCACGACTATCGGAATTTCATGTGAACGGCGTCGTTCTCGCATTTACTGCTACGATAACAATGTTATCCGCGCTCGCATTTGGTTTGGCTCCAGCTCTGGCTGGTTCGCGCGCAAACGCTGCAACCTCGCTTGCGTTTGGCAGCACCCGTGATAGCAAGTTGCGCACGCACAATACTTTTCGCTCCGCTTTGATCGTTGTGGAAGTTGCGGCCGCACTCGTGTTGTTGACGGGCGCTGGTCTTCTCACACGAAGTTTTGCGCGCGCCCTTGCGGTGAATATTGGTTTTCGCGCGGAGCATACGCTTGCGACATACATCCAGTTGCCATTTGAGACACAGGCACAGCAAATCCGTGCGCGCGCCGCATTTGACGATCTGGCACGACAGGTTCGCGCGATACCTGGCGTCGAGAGTGCGACGCTGAGCAATGCACTTCCCATGATGAACGTCTCAATGTCGCAGACAATCAAGCGTTCAGCCGATGACGAACATCCGTTACGTGTTGCGATAGGCTACGTCGACTCCGATTTTGCGAGAACGCTCGGATTACATCTTATCAAAGGGCGTTTCATCGACTCGACCGATAGAATAGGTTCGATCCCTTCGATGATGATCACTGCGTCAACCGCTCGCATCTATTTCCCCGGCGTCGATCCTCTGGGTAAACCGTTTCCGAACGAAACGCCGAAGGCCGGATCTGCTGCACCGGTGGTTGTCGGAATTGTTGACGATGTGGCGCAGACAACCGTCGAGGCGAAGCCAATTCCGCAGGTGTATTTCGCTTCGGCGCAGAATCTGGTGCGTCCTCGGTGGATTACAGTCCACACATCTCTCGATGCGCAGAAATATCAAAAGGCAATCAGTGACATTGTAGCCAAAGTCGATGCGTCTATCGAAGCCCCTGATATCAGTGATCTGGAAAAGATGGTTAGTAAGTCGCTCGCGCCGCGTCGCTTCAATTCTCTTTTGATTGGCTCCTTTGCTGGATTGGCGCTCATTCTCGCCATGCTCGGCCTGTATGGGTTGATGGCGTACACCGTCATTTCCCGCACTCGCGAATTGGGCATTCGCATGGCGCTGGGTGCGCAGCAATCAAACGTGTTGCAGTTGGTTCTTCGTAAAGGACTTCTGCTTACCACTATTGGAGTTGCACTCGGCGTTTCACTCTCGTATTCGCTGGCGCGATTGCTTTCGTCGATGGTGTTCGACGTCCAGGTACATGACGCAATGACTTTTGTCCTGGTTCCGATAGGCTTTGGTGCGATCGCATTTCTTGCGTGTTATTTTCCGGCGCGGCGCGCCACGCGTGTGAGTCCAATGATGGCGTTGCGCGCCGAATAAACTGTTCTGGACAGACGTCGAAACTCTCACGCAGAGAACACTCTCACATACTTGTTGCGACGATCATCATCGTTCAGCAGCCAGCTTTTTGATCTTCTCGCGCAACGCACCGATCTCCGTCTCTGACCAGTACTTCCCGTCGGCCACTACTCCGCCAATGCTCCGCGTATTCGCGATATCCGTGAGCGGATTTGATTTCAGTAGCAACAAGTCCGCGACTCGCCCGGCCTCAACGCTTCCGTATTCTTTTTGTTTACCGAGAAATTTTGCCGGGTTGATGGTCGCCGTTTGCAGCGCCTCGAGCGGCGTGAATCCGGCAGCGACAAACCTTTGCAGTTCCAGATGCAGGCTGATGCCGGGTGTTACGTCGACGCCGGCGGGTGTATCCGTACCTGCGAGAAATGGCACGCCGGCCTTGTGCAGCTTGTTCACGATATCCAATTCGTGGGCAACAAACTTTTGTCGCACGGCAAGTGGATCTGCATCCATGCTTGCAAGAACAGATTTCACTGTCGATGGATATTTGCGATCGATCCAGGTTTTTGGCGTGAACGCAATGTCTGGATCGCTTTTCCAATCGACAACGTCAACCAGCCATTGACCACGCTCCCAGAACAGCGTCGGACATTGCCACACGTTGTTCTTCACAATCAACTGGATGATGCTCGCCTCGCGCGCCGCGTCATACCGATCAAGAAATGCCGCGAGACTTTTGTTGCTTGCAGGATTTTTACCTTCGCCATATTTGCGTTGCAGAAACTGATCTTCGTCGAGAGTGCTCGCTTCAAAAATACCGATCAAATGCTCGAATGATTTCTGCCCGGCTGCAATTGCTTCGGATGCGCGAATGGCATCCGGCACATGCCCTTCAAATTCAATTCCGACTTTCTTCGCTTCGGCAGCCGCCGCGAGATAGCCCTCGCGAGTAATGCCCGACTGTATCTTGACAAAATCAACGCCGCGTTTCTTGAGCGTATCGATTGCGTGGCGCCCATCTTCGGCGGTTGTTACCGGAATTGCCGCTTTGTACGTCGCCTGCGGACCATCGAGCATTGGCCCGGACACCACCATGCGCGGCCCAATCAATCGATGCTCGGCAATCTCGCTTCGTGCGCGCAACACATCTTCGAGATCGCTTCCCATGTCGCGAATGCCGGTGATGCCATTCGCTATGAAAAGCGGCAGCACATAGTTATCGCCAAGCTCGCGGGCCCATCCGAAGTACACGTGGGTGTGCATGTCCCACAATCCGGGAATCACGTACATCCCCTTCGCATCGATCGTCTGCGCACTGGGCGCATTCGTTGTCGAAGCCGCTCCAACAAATTTTATGTGATTTCCCTCGATGACGATGGTGGAGTTCCGATGCAGCGCGCCATTTGCAACATCAATGACGGTTGCGTTTGTAATCGTCAGTGTTTGCGCAGCGAGTGGTACGGTGCCAAACAACAGGAGTGTCGTAATGCGCTTCAAGAGCGTTATCATGGCGAGGGAGTGACGGGTGAATTTTCCATCTGCAGACGCAAGTCGGCCTTGCTCACGTTTCCAGCGGCATTTCGCGGAAGTTCGGTCATGAAGCAAACGTTTTCGACGTGCTTACTCAAACTCCAACACTCCATCTTTCAACTTTCCGAACCTCAACATCATCAAATCACGCAGGTAATTCTGTCGCAATCGCCATGGCGCCTTCGACCCCTGCGTTGGGAGCCACGGTAACCCCCGCTTCACATAGCCAGAGGTGAAATCGAGTACGGGTTGCGATGCAACTGTGGGATCATTTGGCCGAGGGGTGAACTGGCGAAGGTTGTGGCGATCCATGAATTGCAGCAGGCGACAAACAAATTCGGCAGTGAGATCGCACTTGAGCGTCCACGATGCGTTCGTATAGCCGAACGCCGACACAAGATTCGGCACATCACTCAACATCATGCCCTTGTAGGCCATCGTTTTATTGAGTTCGACTTTCCGGCCGTCGACAATGAGCTCCACTCCATTCAGCAAACGCAAGTTGAGGCCAGTGGCCATGACGACAACATCGGCGTCGAGCTGTAAACCCGCGCGAGTGTTGATTCCGGTCGGCGTAAATGTCTCCAACTCATCGGTGACAATGTTTGCACTTCCCGACTGCAGTGCGCGAAACAAGTCAGAATCCGGTGCCAGACACATTCGCTCATCCCACGGTTTGTAACGCGGGTTGAAATGCGTGTTCACGTCAAACTCATTGCCCAGTTCTTTCTGCGCGCGCCCCATGATGACGCGTTTGAGTAATTCAGGATTGCGGCGCGCAAACCAATACCAGAATGTCGATAGTAATACGTTCTTCCAACGCACGGTGACATACGCCGCACGAGTCGGCAATACGCGTCTCACATAGTTCGCAAACGTATCATGTGACGGTCTCGACACTACATACGACGGCGAACGCTGCAGCATTGTCACGTGCGC
>JBDUAX010000522.1:0-3241 GCA_040004455.1 Gemmatimonadaceae bacterium | reverse complement strand
GATGTCGCGAAGTGTTTCAAATGAGTCGCGAACGCGGTTTGAAATACAGCGAAATTGCAACACAACTCGGCATTTCAGTAAAGGCGGTCGAAGCTCAAATGGGAAAAGCATTGCGCACTATGCGTGAGCATCTGGCGCCGTGGTTGCCCGAAACAAATTCGGCTTGATGTTTGATTGGATAAACGCAGCATTAATTGACTTAGCGTTGGTTTAACGCAATTCACGCAAGATTCAAACGCTTCAACGCTTGCGAACGAAATTCAACTAGGGTGCTTTCGTCGTGGTGTGTTATTGCGCCATAACGCCAGCTTGAACGCGCACGAAGGTTGCGATTTTCAGCCGGCCCTTCGATAAGGGAATCCGACGATGACACGAGCTTCGCTCGGGTTAGCAGCAGCATCGGTTCTGCTGTTAGCCGCCTGCAATGAATCAACCACGGGTGCACGCGACGAAGTGCAATTGTCGAGCGCATTCAGTTCAGTGCCTGCTGGGTTTGATGGTGTGCAGTCGAGCTTCACGGCCGGTGCATCGTTAGACGGCACTGGCGGCCCGGGTGGTCCATGGATGCCGCACGGTCGTGGCGGTCCGGGCGGGCCCGGAATGGGTGGCCTGATGGGCGGCGGACTTGGCCTGGACTTCGTTGGAGATGTTGGAATTGGTCGCGGCCCAGGACACGGCCCCTTCGGTGGTTTCGGCGTCGACGACAGCTGCTTGTTCGCCGTTGCAACGGGCAATGTTACCTGCGGTCCGACAACGCGTGATGGCCTGACGTTCACACGCATTGCGACTTACACAACGACCGCTGGTATCGCGCAGTCGAAACCAGACAGCACCACGAACTCTGCCCGCGAGCGCATCACCGTTACTGGCACGCGCACGCGTCGCGACAGTGCGACTTCAATCATCAGCAACTCAAGCGATCGCACGGTGACTGGTTTGGCGTACAATGCAACCGTCCGCACCGTGAACGGAACGTCCACGGGCAGCGAGAGCACAACTGGCAAGTCCGACAAGGGTGCGTTTACATCAACGCGCATTGCTGGCGATACCACGACAGGACTTTCTGCGCCAATTGTTGACGGTCGACCAACGTATCCAACAGCCGGTACAGTTATTCGCGCCATGAAAGTCACGGTTTCAATTGCTGGCGCAACGCCAACCGTCTCAACACGTCGCGAAGTGGTGACTTACAATGGCACCGCGACCGCCACCCTCGTCATTACGCAAGACGGCACTACGAAGAATTGCACGCTCGCGCTTCCGCACGGACGTCCAGTTTGTCAGTAGCCATGTAACCATGTAACCATCAAATAAAAAATCCCCGCTGAGCAAATTGCTCGGCGGGGATTTTTGTTGCGAATGCTTGACGTTTCTATTTTGTAACGGGCGGGACTGATGCTGTGCCAGCAACGCCATCGAACCGACAGGCAACGTTGCGATCAGCACCACCTTGTCGCACCGCAACATTGACGCGGTATTGGCGACCACCGGCCCATTCCGCAACGCTCAACGAGCGCGCATCGTATCCGCTGCTGCGAACAGCTTTGTCGCAAACATCCTTTGCCAGTTTTGCGTCGGACGATCGAAATCCAACTTCGCCCTTCGAATTTCCGCGCTGTGGCCTCGGCAGTCCTGCAATGCGCTTCACGTCATCAAACGCGCACGATACCATGAGTTCGCCGCCGCCATCCTTGAGTCGCATTCGCACGTCAATCTGCGTGGGACTGTCCGTTGTGAGCGGCCCAACCTGCATCACCGCGCTGTACCCCTGCTTATCAGCTGCTTTCCGGCAGTAGTCGTTGGCGCGATCTGTGATGCCTACACCGGCGGGCTTCTCGTATCCGTACCGGTAGGTATGGCACGCTCCGGCAGCGCCGATGAGCAGCAGAGTGGCAGCGAAGCTTTGTGCTTTTCGCAAATGATTCATTTGATTGTTGTCGCGAGCGTCTATGAGTGCGTTCAGGAGTGCGGGAAACACTTCGATTTTCCGCTCCTTCCGGCCCGGTCGAGGCCGTCTCTTAATGTACAGACGAGCCAACCCGCGGCATATTTCTCAGACCATGAAAGTCTCTGCTGTTTTTGTGCCTATAGTCACAGCTGCTTGCATTGCAACCAGCTTTTCCTCGTGCGCGGCGGTTCATCGGCCGCCGGCGACATTTGAATCACTCAGTGCTGATGCTGTAACGGCGGCGCAGTATGAACGGGCCGCCATTGATTCTACCGTTGAAAGACTGGCGCGACGCGCGGTGAAGCGTGGAGATCGAACCATCGACATTCTGCTTTTGTCCGGAGGAGGTCAGCACGGCGCCTACGGGGCTGGCTTTTTGCGCGGATGGCGCAGTAGCTCGACCAATCCGATGCCAACGTTCGATATGGTGACCGGCATCAGCACCGGTGCATTGCAAGCGCCTTTTGCGTTGATCGGCACGCAAGCTTCGCTCGACACGCTATCTGCCATCTATCTGCGCTCGGCCGAAAGAATTGCGCCAACGCTCGATTGGTTTTTCTGGTTGCGACACACCGGTGGGCTGGTCAACACCAAGCGTTACACCAACACCATCGACGAATTGTTGCATGGCAAATTCGGCGATGATGTGCGCCAGGCATTTCTGGATGGGCGTCAACTCCGCATCGGCACGACTGATGTCGATCTGGGCATCGGGCACACTTGGGACTTGTCACGCGAATACGTGGCGGGTGATGCGGGCGCACTTCGCACACGACAATTGCTGACGGCAGCGACGGCCATTCCAGGAATTTTCCCAACAGTCAACATTGACGGTCATGTGCATTACGACGGCGGTGTGATTACTGCTGTTCTTCCAGTGCTCGACCTCGACGGCTATCGCGCGCTTGCCCGGAGTTTGCGCAGTCATGGCGTGAATGGTGATGTCACGGTTCGCCTGTACACCATCATGAATTTGTGGACGCACGCAGGAATTGAAGTAACAGATCCGTCTAACCGCGGAAAACTTTCGTCGCGCGCAACACTGCTGTTGCTGTTTGCGGGACAACCGCAGGTCCTCAATCGGTTGACTGAACTTTCGCGCGCAGTTTCAGCGGATGTGCCGGGACTCAAGATGGAAGTGCATGTCACCGCTATTCCGGCGCACTTTGCTTCGGAGCCTGGCGCAGCCAAACTCTTCGACACGAAATGGATGATCAGCCTTGAAAAAGTTGGCTATGAGAGGGCTCGCAGCACTTCTCCGTGGGATACCGTCGTGTCAGGCTACATGAGGCC
>JBDUAX010000113.1:0-10950 GCA_040004455.1 Gemmatimonadaceae bacterium | reverse complement strand
TCGTTTCACAACCTCGACGAGCGCTACGCGAAAGACAACAACAGCATGTACTACGAAGGTGTGGCGTTTGGGGTCGCAGATGTCGCGACCTACACAATTCTTGACGGGGGCTTCGCGAAAGACAAAGTTCATGGCTACTTCGCGCGCCAACCCATTATGGAAAGCGACGGCGGGACCTTCGTCGCAATGACAGGTGACTTCTCAAAGGACGCGAAGCACGTGTTCTACACGGGGGGCATGACCCCCAACGCAAGGCAAGGCACGCCACACGGTGCTTACGTTTTGAAGGACGCCAACCCTGCCACCTTCACCGTGCTCGAATCGTATTACGCCATCGATTCGGAGCGGGTGTATTACGCGGGAAAGCTGCTCGAAACCGCCGCCCCATCTTTCCGCGTACTAGCATACGATTATGGCGTTTCGGGCTCCCACGTTTACTACCGGGGAGTCATCGTCAAGGGGGCCGATGCGGCCACTTTTGAGATCGTGACGCCGCACGTGGACAGCGGCCCGACCGGCAAAGACAAAAACTACTCCTACGATTACGACAAGCGACTGAAAAAATGACCTCAGCCAAACCAACTCCCGACAGTTCAGGCAAGCCTGCTCCGACGAGCAAAAAACCGATGGGACCGGTCCTCTCGGTCATCGTGAACGTGTTGCCGGTTATCGTGATTTTCCTGGTCGCACGCGTTGCGTTGGCCGAAGCCTATCGCATTCCCAGCGGAAGCATGGAGCCAACATTGCTAGTTGGTGATTGGTTGTTCGTCAACAAACTGGTGTACGGTCCGCACATTCCATTTACTGAGAAGAGCCTTCCCGGCTACTCCGAACCCAAACGTGGCGACGTGGCGGTGTTCATTTCGCCTTCGCAGATAAACCTTCCTTCCTATATGTGGGTTGAAGGTGGTGATCTCACGCCAACACTCGTCAAACGCGTGATTGGAGTAGCGGGGGATACGCTGTACATGCGCGACGGGATGCTCTTTTTAAACGGAGTCGCTCAACCACGCACTAAGGATTCTTCCGATTTCACGGCGGGTGAAGGAGCGAATTCCCCCGAGGCATACTTCCAGTGGCAGCACAAATTCGAACTCAAGTCGTCGCACTTTGGTGAAGCGGTTGAACATCCGACGCTTCACAATTGGGGCCCGCTGGTAATTCCGGCTGGCAACTTCTTCATGATGGGTGACAATCGCGACAATTCAGTCGACAGCCGCTTTTACGGCATTGTGCCGCGCGAAAATTTTCGCGGCAGCCCGATGTTCGTCTACTACTCGTTTGATACACTGCGCGGCGTCGACTACTTCCGGGCGTTTACTCAAATTCGCTGGCGCCGACTGGGCACCTGGATACGCTGAGTTCGCTGCGAAACGCCAGTCGCCGTCCCGCATTACACCGTTCAATCCCGCGAAACAGTTAAGAATCGTCCCGCTGGTGGTCATTTGGCTGCAATTGGCCCAGGTTTCGCACACGCCACCACCAGCACTGCTCGATGCCGAGCTGTGAGTTTATCCAGCCGGCATTTCCCAAAACATGACCTTCTTGCGTTACGCAATGCCGACTCCCTTCGCGGGCGCCTGGCACCAGCGTGTTTTGTCGCTGTTGATGTTCGTTCCGTTGCTGGCGACTGCCGCGTGCGCGAACGACGCGACCTCGTTCACGGCCAACGTCGCGCCGAGTGTCGTGGTGCGCATTACCGCTGGCGACAAACAACTGGGTGTCGCCGGTGACAAGCTTCAACCAATTGTTGCGCAAGTATCGGACTTGAATGGCGTTCCGGTAAAAGGAGTGACCGTTACGTGGAGCGTGAACGACGCCGGCGACATCAAGGCGTTGAATTCGCTCACTGATGACATGGGCCTCGCCACCGCGCTCTGGACGCTGGGCAACGAACTTGAACATGATGGAGTCGCGCGCGTCGCCGATGGAGCAGCGAGTGCGTTCAGTGCGGCCGACGCCGACAATCGCGTGCTCGACCTATTCGAAGTTGGATTGGTGCAGCCGCGCACGTACGACGGTTCGCGTGAAACAGTGCACCCCGACTTTGTGCGCACCCCAGACGATTGGGGAGCGTATCAACAGCATCTCATGCTGACCCCATATCCAAACGGCTCGACCAAACTGGAAAATCCTTCATTGTTTGTTTCGCGAACGGGCAATCAATGGGTGCCGCAAGCAGGCGCGAGAAATCCGGTCGTCTCGCCGCCAGACGGATCGTACTTGTCCGATCCAGATGTGCTGTACGTGCCGAGCCTTCGTGAAATGTGGATTTACTATCGTCAGGTGGATTCGCGAAATCGTGTACTGTTGACGCGCTCCAAAGACGGCGTTGATTGGGATGAGCCTTCGCCTATTCTGGATGTGCCGAATCACATGTTGCTTTCGCCATCAATTGTGCGTCGCGACGACAGGAACTGGTACATGTGGACGGTGAATGGTGGATTTGGCGGCTGCACCGATGCATCGTCGACTGTGCAATTGCGCCATTCGGTGAATGGCATAAAGTGGGAATCACCAACCAACATCGATTTGGCTGACGGCAGTCTCACTCCGTGGCATATCGAAGTGCAATGGGTTGCGGCGCTCAATCAGTATTGGGCATTGTACCCCATGAAGTCACCCAATCGCTGTTCCACGGAAAAACTTTATTTCGCGACCAGCACTGACGGCGTGAACTGGAAGAAATATCCAACTCCACTTTTGCAGGCGGGCGATTTGAAGGAGTTGAACGATATCGTGTATCGCTCAACGTTCGACTACGACGCCACAACCGACGAAGTGCGCTTCTGGTTTTCTGGCGCCAATGTGATCGGCCTGGGCAAATACAACTGGCGCACGGTTGGGCAGCGCCTGAAACGCAGCGACGTGTTTGGACGGGTGACCGCTCCCAGAAGTTCCGCCTCGTCGATCAATGCGAACAAGGTTCTGCCAGTAATGATCAATCCGCCGTAATCGATGCGCTGTTTGCGGCGGATTGAAAGTTGTATGGCGCGAATGATTAGTTCTTGACGATTCCTGTCATTTTGACGACCTCAAAGTCGCTGCCTTTGAGAGCCTTGAGTGTATTGATTTCGTTGTCGTTCCAGCGCGCGTCGGCTGTTCCGGAGATGTACCAGTCGCTTCCGTTGTCGGCCACAATCATTCCGTACTTCTTGAGCGCCCGCAGAATGACCTGCGCACTGGCCGGATACGTTGAGATGTTCACGCTCGCCTTGAGTCGCACACGCATTCCCATGGGTGGGCGCAACGACGACGTGTCGCTGCTCGCGTAATGACGTGCGGGAGGAATGTACGCGTGACGACTGCGCGAAACGGTAAATCGCAATGCGTGCGCAATTTCTCCAGCGCTCACTTCGTCGAAGCGAACCAATCCCGGCAACACTGGCAAACCAGCTGCATCGGCCGAAGTCCAGCCGGCTGGTCGCAGTGCGTTCGATGCGAGATCGAATATTGCGCCCGCGCCCGCGCGCCAGCTTCCGTTTCCGTTCGGATACGCCGCGTACAGTTCGTATAATTTCCAGTTGTCGCGATCAACAATGAGAACGTGACGATCTCCGTCTGACGATGCACCACCTTCAATTGGTGCGTTGGCTGGAACCGGATACAATCCGTGATCGCTTTCGTCATCGTAATCAAACGTGACGTTCACACCAGCTTGCGTACCCGCAACGACAAAGTACGGGATGCCGAATGGTCCACCGTTGTAGTTCGCGCCGAAATCCGGATGGAATGATTTGGTTGAACCAATGTTCGAAATGATAGCGGCAGAATTCGCGTCAACTTGCGCGGTGTCGACTGGTTGGTTCCAGGCATTGTTAGT
This sequence comes from Gemmatimonadaceae bacterium, assembly GCA_040004455.1. Taxonomy (GTDB): domain Bacteria; phylum Gemmatimonadota; class Gemmatimonadetes; order Gemmatimonadales; family Gemmatimonadaceae; genus Gemmatimonas. The sequence goes on along the minus strand of JBDUAX010000113.1, from coordinate 7,127 downwards.
TGGAAACAGGAAGCGGCTGTTGATGCTCGCGTTCAGCCCAAGAGCGCCGCTGCTGGTTGGTGGCGTGGTGGGCGGTGTCGTGACGACAGTTGCGCCACGTACAACCACTGACCGGCTCACCTGGCCCGCAGTAATCACGACCGAGGTCGCACCCAGCGCGAGCACCTTCACGAGCCCAGACGAGGTCACAGTCGCAGTTGCGGTATTGAGGGAGCGAAAGGCCACCGGACGACCAGTGATGACTGTGCCGTCTGACGCACTGATCACTACAGTTAGTTGACTTGACGTACCGGGCGTCACTACGACCGAATCAGGCCTCACGTAAATCGATGCGATGCTTTTCCCAACGTTGAACGACCAGTGTTCGGAACCCGCGAGTCCTGTTGCCGAAATTGCAGCAAAACCAACCCCATTCGCAATGACCAGCCCCTGCGAGTTCACTCGCGCAACGCTTTCGTTCGATGAATTCCAGTTCACAGTTCGACTGCGCCTGGTTGTTACCGTCGGCTCGAGCCGCACCGAATCACCAACACCAATGGCACTCGTGCTACCGCTGGCCGGATTCACCAACACTGTGCTCGATGGCCCGGTGATCAAGGCTTCCGTCACTGGCACGATGTCAGACTGGCAAGCTGCAATTGTCAGGCAAACTGCCATGACACCCAATGCACGGACACTTTCAGAATTCCAACGGGACATACATCCTCCAATACGCATAAAGTTTGGCACAAACGACGCTTAACACGTCAACGAAGCGAACACCGGCTAATAAACCATGGGCAACGCGACGTCGCACTGCTGTAGAGCCGCAAGAAGCTTGCGCGCGAACAGCTAACGTGAGGATACGTGCCACGTCTGTGATGCTGATCGCAGTTCGTCGCTAACATACCGCTTTATGCGCGTGCAAAAGCGGCATCGCTTCGTCATAACGCAGTATGATTTATCAACAGAGTCATTCACGCGCAGTACCACACTGGGCGCACATCGTCACATCGATCTCAGAGCCATAGAGCAATGCTGTGGCGTCGTCGCGCACGGCGAAACTGGATGCAATGTGTTTGACGACACTCGGCACGCGGAATTCTGTTATGTGATGATTGTCGCATAATAGAGAACTGAGCATTGAATGCTGTGTAATTACATCAATGAATACTAAAGCACAGCTCGTAGAGATTTCATCATGAAGCGCCATAGTGCGCGGCAGGCAGTTGCACTTGCGTTAATGCTCGCTGCCGCTGCGGCCTGCGCATCGAACGCGAATCTGGCAGTTGTTGATGGAACCGGTCCGACTCCCAGACTGCCGGAACCTGAAACTACGCTCATTCCCACGGTGAATGTGGCCAAGGCAACACCGTGGGTCGGTGATGCGAAGCCGATCGCCGCTGCAGGACTACAAGTCTCGGCGTTCGCGAAAAACTTGCAGCACCCAAGATGGTTGTACGTGCTGCCCGACGGCGATGTGTTGGTGGCCGAAACCAATGCACCAAAACGACCGGACGACAACAAAGGAATTCGCGGCTGGTTTTTTGCGAAGTTCATGAAGAAAAGTGGCGGTGCTGCGCCGAGTGCTGATCGAATCACGTTGTTGCGCGATACCGATGGAGACGGCGTCGCAGACGCACAGTCCGTTTTAGTGAGTGGCCTGTATGCGCCGTTTGGAATGTCTGTGGTCAACGGCAACTTGTACGTTGCGAACAGCGACGCGCTGGTTCGCTTTCCGTATGACAGCACGCAAAAAACCATTACCGCTCCGCCAACGAAAATTCTCGATTTGCCGGCGGGCACAATTAATCACCATTGGACAAAAAACGTCATTGCTTCGCCCGATGGAAAGAAGTTGTACGTCGCGATTGGCAGTAACAGCAATGCGGGTGAAAACGGAGAAGCAGCCGAACAGGACCGCGCGCGCATTTGGGAAATCGACATCGCCACGGGGAGTCATCGTGATTTTGCAACCGGCATTCGCAATCCGGTCGGCATGGCGTGGGATGACGCCGGTCAACTATGGGTTGCGGTGAACGAACGCGATGAACTTGGCGGAGATCTTGTTCCCGATTACATGACCGCCGTACACGACGGCGCATTTTACGGATTTCCATATAGCTATTTCGGATCGCACGTTGACAAGCGAGTGAAAACTCCACGTCCCGAACTCGTGGCGAAGGCAATCGCTCCAGATTTTGCACTTGGCCCACACACAGCGTCACTTGGACTCGCATCGGCACACGGAAGCGAGCTCACAACAACATTCTCGCACGGCATGTTCGTGGGCCAGCATGGCAGTTGGAACAGGAAGCCACGCAGTGGCTACAAAGTGATCTTCGTTCCGTTCGTGAACGGAAAACCAATTGGCGCGCCGATCGACGTGCTTACCGGGTTTATCACCGACGATGGCATGGCAAGAGGGCGTCCCGTTGGCGTGGCAATCGACAAACGCGGCGCGCTGCTGGTCGCCGACGACGTTGGCAACACTATCTGGCGTGTTTCCGCTGCCCAATCAAAACGGTGAAGCGGTGGCGACGAAAGGATCACGATACGTGAATCGTTCGCGCGATTTTCGCGGGAAATGTCAATTGTGCGATTGGTGCGCATCGCACGTCGGCCGGCAACGCAATCGCTAAGGGCGCCAGCAACGCGCGCGTGGAAATTGCGAAGTTGATGAAAAGGGTGGCCGAGTTTGTTGAGAGATACGATATTCATTGTAGCGGGCGCTGCGATGCCTTCGCCTGAATTCTGCGCATGATTTAAAGCCCGGAGACGCGCGCAGAAAGGTGCATCCTTCCAGGAGATCTTATGTCAAAGCATGGTCACGGGGCCATCCCCGATTTCTCTCGCAAAAGCCCGACGAAAAAAGACGCTCCCGACGCCGTCAGCTCCAAAGTCACTGCTCCGAAACCCGCCCCCAGAGTGAAACCACAGAATACGTCGGCCAAGGGCGGCAGGCGCGGCGGTTGACGTGATCAGCTGAAGATGCCAACACTACTGCTGTCTGATCACGATGTAAGAAAATTTCTACCGATGGCCGAATGCATTGACGTCATGTCGGACGCGCTCAAGAGCGTATCCGAAGGCGCCTGCATTCTGCCGTTGCGCACGGTCATTGCACTCCCCGACACGCGCAACGCGTTCGCTTCGATGCCCGCCGTGTTAGGGAAAGGTGAAAGCGCCGCAATTGGCGCCAAGTTGATCACAGTGTTTCCCGGTAACGACGCAACGCCATTCGATTCACACATCGGCGTGGTGTTGTTGTTCGATGCGAAATACGGCGCGCTATTGGCCCTGGCCGATGCGTCTTCAATCACAAGCATTCGTACGGCCGCCGTTTCCGGTTTGGCGACGCGATTGTTAGCCAACGAAGGCGCGAGTGAACTCGCAATTCTGGGTGCGGGCGTGCTGGCCATGACGCACCTCGACGCCGTGTTGGCGGTGCGCCCAATCAAACGTGTTCGCGTGTGGAGCCGCTCGGGCTCCCGGGCGTACGACTTTGCAACGCAAGCGCGGCTGCGTCACGAGCATCTGGAAATTGTTGTGTGCGAACAGGCGCGCGATGCTGTGAGCGGCGCCGATGTTGTCTGTACGGTGACGTCGTCGCGCGAGCCGGTGCTTGAGGGCGCGTGGTTGTCGCCAGGTACGCACGTCAACGCAGTTGGAGCCTCAATCAGAACCGCGCGCGAACTCGATAGCGCGGCCGTAAGAATGTCACGCCTGTTTGCGGACAAACGCGAGTCGCTCATGGCAGAAGCAGGTGACTTCCTTATTCCGAAGTCGGAAGGACAGGTTGACGACACGCACATACTCGGCGAGCTTGGCGACCTCATTCTGAAGCGCGTGCCAGGCCGCACAGACAAGAACCAAATCACGCTCTTTAAGTCGCTCGGATTGGCCGTTGAAGACGTAGCCGCATTGCGACACATCTACGAAAGAGCCATCGCGGCAAATGCGGGCCGAGAGATGGCGTTCGGAGGGCTCCGCGAAGGGCATTAAGTTCTAGAATCATGCCCAGTAACGAAAATCCACCTGACGACGCCCCTCGGGCGACGATATCCACGTTCGATCCAGTGTTGGTTGAGCGCATTAATGATGCGGCTCGCCTGCTTGAGATTATTGCTGATAACCGCGCGCTGCTTGCGGCCGTTCCGGAAGAAACGCGTAACCGTTTTTTGTTACTGGCGGGACAAGTGTCGCGCCCGGACGCAATTTTGCGCCGTCAGTTACTCAAGGAAACCAAGCGACGTTTGAAAGCGACGAAAGTTGAGCGCATTGAACGTTCGTTTGAAAAAACCGGCATTCGCAAATTGCGGAAAGAAGTAGTGTTCACTTCGCCGAACGTTTTTCCGCCGGAGAATTTTGAACAGCACGATGTAGACGACGACGCGGAATTTCGCGAAGCGGTGCAGCGCATGAATTGCTACGTGTGCAAGCAAGACTACTCTGAACTGCATCACTTCTACGACCAGCTGTGCCCAACATGCGCTCGCCTGAATTACACCAAGCGCACCGAGACTGCCGACTTGAAGGGGCGTGTTGCGTTGCTTACTGGCGGTCGCGTAAAAATTGGATATCAAGCGGGTATCAAATTGCTTCGTGCGGGTGCAAAGCTCATTGTCACGACGCGATTCCCGCGTGATTCGGCGGCGCGTTACGCGCGCGAGCCGGATTTCGAACAATGGGGACACAATCTAGAGATTTTCGGACTCGACTTGCGCCATACGCCAAGTGTGGAAGCCTTTTGTCGCGAGTTGTTGTCAACGCGCGACCGATTGGATTTCATCATCAACAACGCGTGCCAAACGGTGCGTCGTCCCCCCGAGTTCTATGAGCACATGATGGAGGGAGAAAACGCGCACGTGAATGATTTGCCGGAACAAACGCGTAAGTTGTTGGGCGCGTACGAAGGCTTGCGTGGCTACCACATTTTGCCAGAGGGGAATTCAGTTCCGGCGACGCTCGACCGACGCATTTCGGAAGTCGCTGGGCTCACGCATTCTGCGCAGTTGTCGCAGGTGCCGTTGCTGCCCGACGAACTCGAAGCGCAAAAGGGATTGTTTCCGCAAGGCCAACTCGATCAGGACTTGCAGCAGGTCGACTTGCGCGGTCGGAATTCCTGGCGTTTGCTGATGGACGAAGTGCCGTCGGTTGAATTGCTCGAAGTGCAACTTGTTAACGCGATTGCCCCGTTCATCATCAATGCGCGTTTGAAGCCGCTCATGCTGCGCAACGGCAATCACGACAAACACATCGTGAACGTGTCAGCTGTGGAAGGGCAGTTTTATCGCAAGTTCAAGACTACGCGCCATCCGCACACGAACATGGCGAAGGCCGCGCTCAACATGATGACGCGTACGTCCGCCGCTGATTATCAGGCCGACGGCATTCACATGAACGCGGTGGATACCGGTTGGGTGACTGACGAAGATCCTGCAGAAATTGCGGCGCGGAAAGTGGCGGAGCACCGCTTTCATCCGCCTCTTGATATTGTTGATGGTGCGGCGCGCATTGTCGATCCAATTATTGATGGCATCAATACCGGCAAACACAAGTGGGGGCAGTTCCTCAAGGATTACGTGCCGACGGATTGGTAGTACATCATTGATAGAAGGAGAAACGCACTTCAACGACAGTCTTGACTCACACAAAAAAGCGGACTAACCGCAGACGCTGATAACGCCGTCTCGTTTCGAAGCAATCCGCGTGATCCGTTTGATCCGCGTCTCAAGCAGTTTGTTGCTTTTAAATCTCGCAAGCCGGTGCCGGCCGCTCAATACCACCATCGTCGGCGAGCAAGTCGCGATACTCCTCGTGCTTTTCCATGAAATTCGCGACATACCAGCAGGCCGGAATTATTCGAAAATTGTTGCCTCGAACATAGTCCAGCGCGCCTCGCACCAGAGTCGATGCCACGCCTCGTCCCCGGGCCGAATGCGGCGTGAACGTATGAAACATCTCCATCACATTCGGACCGCGTAACCGATAGTCGAGCACGGCTGTGCCCTCAGGGACGACGAGGGAAAATCGGTATTGGCTGGCCTGGTGCTCGACTACAAGGTGTTCGGTCATGAGGGATTCAACCCTGCTCGGTGCGAGTTCGTATATTTGGGGCTAGTTCGGAATTGGCAAGTTACCATCCCGCCTCTCAATCCAGGACCACCCTCTACGTTGGAGTTCGGATGCAGCACGTTCGATGTGGGGCTCTCCTTGTTGCGTTGTCTGCAATTCTGACCCCGGTTTTCGCGCAGACGGCCGCGGCAAAAGTGAATGCCTATGGAAATCCGCAAACACTGAAGCCCACGCCGACATCAGCGGCGATTGACGTACACGATTTGCAAACGCGCTTGTATCAGTTTGCGGATGATTCCATGCAGGGCCGGCAGATTGGTCGCATCGGCAACATGAAAGGCACGAACTACATCGCGAGTGAAGTAAAGCGATTGGGTTTGGTGCCAGCCGGAGATAACGGCACATTCTTTCAAGTGCTGCCGTATCATGTTCGCAAATACACCAACCATTCACGCTTGACAGTGAATGGCAATCCACTTGGTTGGGACACGGAATGGTTGGCATCGCCGGCTGGTGCTACGCGCGCGCCTCGGCCAGTCAGCAACGTGGAAGTGGTCTTCGGCGGTGTTGCCGGCGATGAATCAGCGCAAATTACCACTGAACAGGCCACCGGAAAATTTGTCGTGTTAATTGCAGCGCCAAAATCGGCGACGCCTTCAGCAACCGGTGGACGCGGCGGCGCCGGCGGCGGCGGTCGCGGCGGTTTTGCACCACCGTCAACGCGTTTGTCGAGTGCGGCGGCCATTGCAATGGTCGATCTCGATGATCTCACCCCCGCGCAACGTGTTGCGATTAACGAACCAACCGTTGCGTCGGCTGGCGGTGGTGGAGGCGGCGGTCGCGGCGGTCGTGGCGGACGCGGTGGTGCCGACAACGCACCGGTCGATTCGCTCGCGCTGCTTAGGGCGCAACTCGCCGCCGCGAGCCCTCCTGCGGCGAACTTGCGACTCACACGTGCCGGTGCCGCGAAACTGTTTGCCGTGAACTCAGTCGAAGGACTTCCACTGAACGCCAAAGGCGGCACAGTTTCGGCGTCCCGGAGGCGACGAACTGGGCCGCCAGCGCCGCCG
>JBDUAX010000112.1:0-10960 GCA_040004455.1 Gemmatimonadaceae bacterium | reverse complement strand
CGCTTCCCGGTTTTGCGGAACGCGGCGAGATGTTGCTGCACAATCATCCGTCGGGACGATTGTTGCCGAGTGATGCCGATCTGGAAGTTGCCGCGCGCATTCATGGCAATGGAATTGGTTTCGCCATTGTGGACAATGAAGCGACGAAGGTTTACGTCGTCACCGAAGTCCCGCGCGAGGCGAAACGCGTTCCGATTTCAACAGATGACGTCGACAGCGTTCTTGGCCCCGATGGATTGATTGCCGACGCGATGCGTGCCGTGAGCGGGCAAGCCTTTGAGGATCGCCCGAGTCAACGGGCAATGGCAAAGGCTGTCACCGACGCGTACAACGACAACAGCGTGGCGTTGCTCGAGGCGGGAACCGGTGTTGGCAAATCGCTTGGCTATCTCGTTCCTGCGTTGCGTTGGGCGGCCGCGAACGGCGAGCGCACAATTGTTTCAACGAATACGATTACGCTGCAGGAGCAGTTGGTGAACAAGGATTTGCCATTCTTGCAGCATGCTCTGGGCGATCAACCTGTTCGCTTCGCGTTGTTGAAGGGATGGCGCAATTACTTGTGCAAGCAGAGACTTGAGCAGGCGCGTGCGACGGGCGCGTCAATGTTCGAGGCGAATCAGGTGGCGGAAATTGAAGTCATTGCGCAATGGTCGGAGAGCACGCGCGACGGTTCATTGTCAGACCTGGCAATTACGCCGCGCAGTGATGTGTGGGATGAAGTTGCAGCAGAGCCGGATTTGTGTGGACGACTCAAGTGTCAGTTCTATGATGGATGTTTTTTGTTCGCAGCTCGGAAAGCGGCAGCAACGGCAGATGTGGTCGTCGTAAATCATCACTTGCTGTTGGCCGACGTTGCCATTCGTCGCACAATGCAGAATTGGGATGACGCGGCGGTGTTGCCGGCCTACAAACGGCTCGTGATTGATGAGGGGCATCATCTCGAAGATGCCGCCGCCGCACACTTGGGGTCGCAGGTTACGCGACGCAGTTTGCAGCGACTGTTTGCCCGACTGGAGCGGCGCGGCAAGGGATTGTTGCCGGCGCTTGCGGCGAAGCTGGGTGGCGCAACCGATTTGCTGAGTGTTGCGAGTCTCGATTTGGTGAAGGAGCGTCTGGTGCCGTCGAACATTGCGGCGCGTGACCGAACGCAGTTGGTGTTTGAGTTGCTCACCATGGTGCTCGACGAAACCGGCGCGCAGATGATTCGCCTGAACGACGATTTCGACAAACATCCGTCATGGAAAAACGGACTCACGTTGGCGCTCGATGAGTTGCTGCAGGAAATCGGGTTGCTGCGCGAAGGATTGCAGGCGGTTCGGGAACGGCTGGAGAGCGACACAAAAAAGAGTGAAGAACTGGCGCCGTTGATCAGCGAATTGCGTGGCGTTGCGCGGCGTTTGGAGGGTGCCGGCGATTCACTGGCGCGCGCGCTAAGACCACCGGCCGGTGGTGCGCCCGTAGTTCGATGGATTGAGCTGACTGGCAAGCCTGGACCCGATCGCAATCTTGCAGCGCATTGCGTGCCACTCGAACTCGCGCCAGTTTTGCGCGACGATTTGTTTGCACGCGTTGAAACTACGGTGATCACGAGTGCGACGCTCGCGACCGACAAGGGTTTCGATTTTCTCGAACATCGGTTGGGGCTTGATGAATCGAAGAAGTCACGTGTTTCGGCAATGTTTCCGTCGCCGTTCGACTATTCGAAACAGGCGCTGATGGTTGTGCCAACCGATTTGCCTGCGCCCAATCTCGATGCCAATGGGCATTTACACGCCGTTGTAAAACAACTGCGCGATTTAACGGCGGCCAGTGACGGTGGGGTGTTCGCGCTGTTCACCAGCCATCGCGATGTGCGCGAGGCCGCGCTCATGTTGCGCGAAGGCTCTCTTGCATTTGAAACGCGCTGGCCGCTGTTGGTGCACGGCGAAGATCAGCGTGACGCGCTGCTCAGGCGCTTTCGCGAATCCACACGCGCCGTGCTGCTTGGTACATCATCGTTCTGGGAAGGTGTCGACGTTCCCGGAGATGCGCTGCGTGGGCTGCTCATTGCCAAGCTCCCATTTCGCGTTCCAACCGAGCCGATGGTTGCCGCGCAGTGCGAGGCCATCGAAGCGGCCGGTCGCAATTCATTCAGCGAGTTCATGTTGCCGCATGCGGCGTTGCGATTAAAGCAGGGCTTTGGTCGGCTTGTTCGCACTGCAACGGATCGCGGAGTCATTGTCATTTGCGATCCGCGGGTTGTGACCAAGCAGTACGGTATGCAACTGTTGGATGGACTTCCCCCTGCGCGTCGGCTCAAGGGTGCGTGGTCACGACTGTTAATCGAAGTGCAGAAATTTTATCGTTCCTCTCCGACTCTTTCCTGACAACAAATGCTTCGTCCATCAAAAATCGTTTGCGTTGGCCGCAACTATCGCGCGCACGCCGCAGAAATGGGAAACGAAGTGCCGAAAGAGCCGCTGCTCTTTTTGAAGCCGCCGTCGGCGATCATTCGTGAGGGGGAAGCCATCGTGCTGCATAAGGTTTCCTCGCATATCGAGTTCGAAGGGGAAATCGGTTTGGTGATGGGGCATCGTCTCTGCAAGGCAAGCGAGGAGGACGCACTCAAGGCGCTCACGCACGTCGTTGCGCTCAACGATGTGAGCGCTCGGGACCTGCAGAAGTCGGACGGCCAATGGGCACGTGCCAAAGGGCTCGACACATTTCTGCCGCTGGGCAAGCCGGCCCCCGTTCCCGACGATTTGCAGGCAATCAGCCTCGTCACGCGTGTAAATGGTGAAGAAAGGCAGCGGGCACTCGCCAGCGACATGGTTTTCTCGATACCCATGTTGTTATCGTACATATCGCAGTACCTCACACTTGAAGCGGGGGACATTGTCGCGACCGGCACGCCCGCCGGCACCCGAAAACTCGAGCCAGGGGATGTGGTCGAAGTTGAATTAGAAGGGCTCAGCCGGGTAACCAATCCGGTAGTTGCTGGTGACTAACGGTGTGACGAAAGGTTCAAGAACGGGGTGACAATTGGCTGAGGTGTTCATCGAGCACCTCACGGTGCTCGATGACGAAAAAAGCGGCCTTCATTGACCGAAAAATCGGCACGCCAACAGCAGTTCACGGGTAAAGGGAGTACATGGCCCAAACGACCGCACCAATTCCTCCAACGAAGGACGAACGGCCCGAGCAGGAAGGCCGCTCTCGTGGACGGTTGCGGTCAGGACGTCGCGAAGGATTGGACGATCACGCCAATCCCAAGACGCTGTTCACAGCGATTGCACTGCACATTGTTGTGATTGCAGTGCTTGTTCGCATGGTGACGTTGGGGCACGGCTTGCACGATTGGTTTGGACTGCGCTCAGTTTCGGAACTCCCTCAGGAACGCATCGAGTTTATCGACACGCCCAAACCAAAACCGCCGGAACCCAAAAAAGTCGTCGAGCAGCAAGTCGTTAAGCAGCGGAACCCAACGACTTCACCAATTCCATCAACCGGTCCGGTGGTTGGAGTCGAACAGAAAGTCGATCCAGCTATTCCGACAGTTGCAAACGGCGGCGATAGCACGGCAGCGAAGAAGCCGCGCGATTTGGGAATTGATCCATCGCTGGTTGGCATTGCTCGTACTAACGCAGATCCGCGCATCTGGACACCGACTGGAGTCGGTCTTAGCGTGCCGCGCAGTGGTCAACAGTTGCTGGACAGCGTGGTTGCTTACGCGATCACTTCTGCTGCCGATTCGCTCGATTCAATTGCGCGCGTTTTTAATCCCAGTCGTCAACCCGGTGATTGGACCAAGCGGCTGAAAAACGGCGACAAATGGGGATGGGACAAAACCGGCCTGCGTTTGGGCAAGTTTACCGTGCCGAATGCGTTGCTCGCGCTGCTGCCCGCGGGAATTCAGAAAGGGATGTCGGGCAATCCCACGGCGTTTCAAAACGACCGACGCCTCGCGTTTGCGCGTGAAGACATTCAACGATTTGGTGCGCAGGCCATTGGTGAAGCGCAATTCAAGAAAGCCGTAAAAGACCAGCGGGCGAAAGCCGAACGCGATCACCAGAACAAGGCTGATGCGTTAGCCCGCGAGAAAAAAGATCAGCAAGCTACACCGCCCCCAAAGGCACAGGGCGGCGGCAATTAGTCAGCGACTGACAATCGTTGCGACGCGCAACTAGCGACTTAGGTGCGCAACTGCCGCACGTAATCGCGCGAGTGAACGCTCGCGACCAACGTACAACAACACATCGAAAATTCCGGGACTCGCTGATTGACCAGTGAGCGCTACGCGTAACGGTTGAAATATCCGACCAGTGGAAATGCCGAGTTCTTCCGCGAGCTTTCGCAAACTGTCTTCGAGCGCAGCTGCATCCCAATTGGAAACGGTTTGTAAACGCGTTTGCACCGCCGAAAGGATGTCGCGCGATGCAACGGGATCTTTCCACTGCTTGGCAACGGCGTCTGGATCGTATTCGACCGAGTCGCGAAAGTAAGGAATAGCCAGTTTCACCAGCTCGTCAATCGTGCGTCCGCGAACGCGTATGAGCTCCAACAACGCGCGAAACCAGTCTTGGCGCGCATGAAGCTCAGCAACCGTTGTCAGCCCCGCGCGCTCGAGTGCCGGAAACACGAAGCTCTCGACGGACTCGATGCTGTCATGCGCGAGATGCTGCCCGTTCATCCACTCGAGTTTCGTGTGATCGAACACAGCGGCTTTCTTCTGCAATCCGTCGGCGGAAAATTTCGCAACGAGCTCGTCGATTGTCATGACTTCGGTATCGTCGCCCGGTGACCAACCCAACAGCGCGAGAAAATTCACCATTGCGCTGGGCAACAATCCCTTGAACTGATAGTCCGCAACTGCCGTCGCACCGTGCCGCTTGGAAAGCTTCTTGCCATCTTCGCCAAGAATCATTGGCACATGCGCGAAGCTCGGAACGGCGGCGCCAAGTGCTTCATACAGCAGAATTTGTTTCGGCGTGTTGGAAATGTGATCGTCGCCGCGCATGACGAGTGTTACGCGCATGGCAATGTCATCCGACACCACGGCGAGATTGTACACCGGCGTGCGATCAGAACGGAGAATGATGAAATCGTCAATCTCGCTGTTCTCGAATGCAATACTTGCGTGGACGAGATCGGCCCACGTGGTGCTCCCCTCGGGCACTTTGAAGCGAATGGCGTAGGGTAAATTTTTCGCGATGTTGTCGGCCAGTTGTTCGGGGGTGAGCATCGCGCGCGCGCGATCGAACCGATAGTTGCCGCCGGCTGCTTCAATTGCCGAACGCTCGGCGTCAAGTTCGGCGGCGCTCGTGTAATCGCGGTAGGCAGCACCAATGGCAACGAGTTGCTCTGCGTCGATGACGTGTTGCGCGATGTTGGCGCCCTGATACACGACATCCTCATCCCAATTAATGCCGAGCCAGTTCAATCCGTCAAAAATGGAGCGTGTGCTTTCGTCGGTGCTGCGTGCGCGATCGGTGTCTTCGATGCGCAGCAACATCTGCCCGTTGTATTTACGCGCAACCAGCCAGTTGAACAGCGCAGTGCGCGCGACGCCCAAATGCAGCGAGCCCGTGGGCGACGGGGCGAAGCGAAGTCGCGGGCGATCGGGGATCGCAGGTGCAGAATGGTGGCTCATGGGTGTCCGGTTGGACGTCCGAATAACGATTGGAAAAACAAAGCGGGCCCGCCGGCAGAGCAGCGGACCCGCGGAACGGAGAGGGCGGGATTCGAACCCGCGATAGAGTTTGCACCCTATGCCGGTTTAGCAAACCGGTGCCTTCAGCCTCTCGGCCACCCCTCCTCTATGCACATCCCGAAAACCGGGGCGGGCCAGAGGGAAGAATCTCGCCGGTTGGTTGGCCGCGGTCAACGGTGTAAGCCATGCTGGTAACGTCCCGAACTCTTCCCGGCCGCTCAAGCTCTTGGCTGTAATGAACTCCAGTGCAAGCCGACGAACCGAACGAATCGTTATCGCGTCTAACGAGAATGAAATTACAAGACAGATCCCCGTCGTCACGGCCGAGCCGCCCCCTGCAAGTCTTCGTAGTGGCTCTTGCACTCCATGGGTCGACCACCAACGCGCAGACGCCGACAGCGGCACGCGACTCCGCGCTCACCTGCGCGCAGGACCTTGACGCAATCAAGCAGCGACTCGAAATGAACTACGGCGGATACACCGTCGAAGTAAAGGGAGACAAACTACGAAGCTATCAGGACACCGTTGCAGCGCTGCGCAAAACCGCCGAGCGTACGCAGGGCAGCGATTGCTATTTCGTGCTCGACAAATTCATTCACTGGTTTAACGACCCGCATTTGTTCGTTTATCAAAACACCACAGTTGATACGGCGGAAACCACGCGCCGGGCACGACTGGTGCAAACCGTTTCCCTCAACGAGATAGAGGCGCGCGCGCTGTTCATCAAACGCGCAAAATCTCTCGATCCGATTGAAGGCATCTGGTACGACGGGCCGTTGCGCGTCGCGATTGTTCCTGACACAGGAAAGAGCAAAGGACGTTTTATCGCGGTTGTGATTGCGAGCGACACCAGTACCTGGCGAGAAGGTACCGTACGCGCACGATTCACGCGAAGAAAAGACGGCGGTTACGATGCCGACATCAGCGAACGCAATTATGGATTGCGACATGCGAATGGCGAGATTTACAAACGCATAATGCTGCGTCTGTCGCCAGGAATTTGGGGAAAAGCATTTCCAATTGCGGCAGCGGACAGCGGATTGATCGATCCCGTTGATGTGCATCGTCCAACAATCGTTGAGCGCCGTGGTACGGTGATCGTTTCAATTCCTTCGCATGACCCGGGGTTGAAGAAGAAACTTGATAGCCTCATCGCGGTTCACCAAAAAGAACTAACGAGCACCAAACGTCTCGTTATTGATTTACGCGGCAACGAAGGAGGCGGTTCATTCATGAGCGATGGACTCATTCCGTACATTGCGTCCGAGCACTTGCGTCCATCTCGGCTCCGGGGCAGAGACGCAATGATGATGTCGTCGCCCGATCAAATTGCATACGCGCGCCGTGCCTTTGGATCGGACACGTCGCGTTTCGTGCGAACGCTATTGGAGCGAATGCAGGCGCATCCCGGTGAGCTTGTGCCCCTCAACGACACGACGCTGCCACCAGAGCCAGAGCGTTTACCACCTGTCATTCCTGGCCCTCGACGCGTTGGTGTGCTGATTGATCGCGGAACGGTGAGCGCGTCAGAAGTGCTGGTACTCGATGCCCTGCGGAGCGAACGCACGACTGTTTTCGGACAGGCGACGGCGGGCGCATTGGATTATCAGAGTACGAGCATTGCGCGCTTTTCTCCGCGTGAGTCCCGCTGGTACCTCGGTTATCCCACTATTACTCGAAACACAAAACTGCCGTTAGACGGAATGCGCGGCGTGGGCATTGCACCCAACGTGACGCTCAATCTTGCCAGGCTTTCTGATCCAATTGCCGAAGTCGACAGACAATTGGCGCATAGAGGCAGCGCTCCACATTGACGGCTGGATTTTCTTGCTATTGAGTACGTTTGGTGAGTGCCGCGCTTACTACGACGCGTTCACCATCTCCTGCTCGGGCGCGGCAATGCGCGGCTTGCTCTTGCATGAAGGGCAATAGCCTAGCCCTTCGCCACCTTCTACCAACGCTTGCAACGTTTGCCTTTTGTTCCAGCAGACCGCGCAAAACGGGCCGCGTTTCCTGGTTGGACTCTCGACCACCATGTATGCGTCGAAGACCCGTTCCAGGCGACGCTCAGTGGCCAGACACTCGCGCATGCGAACTACCTCATTTTGCAGTCCCCGATTGTCGACCTGCTGCTCGAGCATCTGCACCTGCAGATTCAGCAGATGCCCCTGGAGATCGAGCAGGTTCTGCTTGAGCATGGCGTCGTTCAAATGATTCGTAGACGTACGAACCGACTTGAGCATTTCCAATACGGTGGTGAAGTTAATCATGGACGGCGGAGGCGCTGTGCTCCGGGGCGAGGGGTGGACGAAGGCATGCAGCGGAACCGCAGGCCGTACCCATTCCCCCTGGGGTAGGGAGAGAGTTCTGGCTAGAGTATCGGTGAGGGGATCGCGGTTCGAACCAGGTGAAGGGTTACGTCTGTGTTACCGCTGTATTACAGACGGCCGCAGCTGACGCCTTTTCACGCAAAAAAACAACGAAGACTGTTGACAGATTCGATTTGGGAAATTCCGGTGTCAGCACCAAAAATTCGGCTGACGGAAGCCCATATCTGGCGCATTCCGCTGGATGAGGTCGCAGGGGTTGATGCGCACCATGCCAACCTCTCAACAGACGAACAAACCAGGGCGCGCCGCTTTCATTCACGCCAGCATGCGCTGCGATACACCGTCGCCCACGGCATGCTGCGTCGCATACTCTCCACGTATACGGGTGTCAGCGCTCGCGCGCTAACCTTTGCCAGGAGCGAGTTCGGCAAGCCGTATTTGTCTCAGGTTGAAGAGACGGATTCGCGCTATGTTCACTTCAATCTGTCCCACTCAGCTGACATTGCGCTCGTTGCGGTTTCAGTGAGCGGCAACGTCGGTGTTGACGTGGAATTCTGGCGAGACAACGTGCGACATCTCGAAGTGGCCGAGCGTTTCTTCTCGGTTGCGGAGCGTCAGGCGTTGCGGGCTCTCGGCGGAAATGTGTACAACGTCACGCGCGGTTTTTTCAGCGGGTGGTCGCGGAAAGAGGCGTACCTCAAGGCATCCGGATTGGGGATATCGCGAGGGCTCGATCACTTCGATGTATCGCTCGAACCGACGGCGCCGGCGTCGATTCTCGCCGACCGCCGTGATACGCAAGCTGTCACGCGCTGGGAGATGGCCAACGTTGATGTTGGCGCCGGCTATTCCGCAGCGATTGTAGCAACCGCGCCGTTGAGTGTTGTACGGTTGTACGACGCTTCGCTCAACGACACCTCATCGGTTTGAAGTTCCCACCTCAAGCAACAGAATCGTGCCCCCATATCGTTCTCGCACAACAACGCACGGCCGCAACATGGCCGGCGCTCGTGGACTTTGGCGCGCCACCGGCATGAAGGACGGCGACTTTGGCAAGCCCATTATCGCCATCGCCAACTCGTTCACGCAGTTCGTGCCGGGGCATGTGCATCTCAAGGACCTCGGCCAGCTTGTTGCGCGCGAGATCGAACAGGTAGGGGGTGTCGCGAAGGAATTCAACACGATTGCGGTTGATGACGGCATCGCGATGGGGCACGACGGCATGCTGTATTCATTGCCATCGCGCGAACTTATTGCGGACAGCGTTGAGTACATGGTGAACGCGCACTGCGCCGATGCCATGGTGTGCATTTCCAACTGCGACAAGATCACACCAGGCATGTTGATGGCGGCGTTGCGTCTCAATATTCCGGCGGTATTTGTATCGGGCGGGCCGATGGAAGCAGGCAAGTATTTGAAAGACGGCGTATCCACAAAGCTTGATCTGGTGGGTGCGATGGTAGCGGCCGCTGATGACGACATATCCGACGAAACCGTTGCAGTGATGGAACGGTCGGCGTGCCCAACGTGTGGTTCATGTTCGGGAATGTTTACGGCGAACTCGATGAACTGTTTGACCGAAGCGCTGGGACTTTCGCTCGCGGGCAACGGTTCAACGCTCGCCACCCACGTCGATCGGCGTCGCTTGTTTATCGACGCCGCGCACACGATCGTCGACATCACCAAACAGTATTACGAGAATGATGACGAGAGTGTGTTGCCGCGTTCCATTGCGACGTTCGAAGCCTTTGAAAATGTTGTTGCGCTCGACGTGGCAATGGGGGGATCGACCAACACGGTGCTGCATTTGCTGGCGGCAGCGCACGAAGCCGGTGTGAACTTCACCATGGCCGACATTGATCGCGTGTCGCGCCGTGTGCCGGTGCTGTGCAAAGTGTCGCCGTCGGTTGCGCACGTACACATGGAAGACGTGCATCGCGCTGGTGGCGTGATGGGAATTCTGGGCGAGCTCGATCGCGGCGGACTCATTCACAGGAACGCGGGATCGATTCACGCAGGCACCATTGGAAACGCGCTTGATCGCTGGGACGTGCAACGCACAACTGTTACCGCGGTGCATGATTTTTATCGTGCGGCACCGGGTGGCGTACCAACTCAAACAGCGTTCAGTCAATCACGTCGTTATGACACGCTCGATACCGATCGTGAGAATGGTGTCATTCGCGATGTCGAAAACGCGTACTCGAAAGACGGCGGACTGGCAGTGTTGTACGGCAACATTGCAGAAGATGGCTGCATCGTAAAAACAGCCGGTGTTGATGAATCGATTCTCAAGTTTTCCGGCCCCGTTAAGCTCTTTGAGAGTCAGGACGACGCAGTTGACGGAATCCTGAACGGGGGTGTTGTGAAGGGTGATGTCGTCGTGATTCGCTACGAAGGCCCGCGCGGCGGTCCTGGCATGCAGGAAATGTTGTATCCAACGAGTTACCTGAAAGCGAAGCACATGGGTGCAGAGTGCGCGCTCGTAACTGACGGACGTTTTTCCGGCGCTACGTCGGGACTTTCAATTGGACACTGTTCACCCGAGGCGGCCGAGGGTGGTGCAATTGGATTGGTGCAGGAAGGAGACATGATCGACATCGATATTCCCAATCGCACCATTCATTTGCGTGTTGCTGATGCCGAACTGTCAGCGCGTCGTGCGATGGCCGAAATGCGTGGATGGATTCCGGCCAAGCCACGCAAACGGAACATTACGACGGCGCTGCGCGCCTATGCGGCGATGACCACGAGTGCGTCGTTAGGTGCAGTGCGAAGAATTCCGGATGATGTGAGGGCGTTGGTGTAACCGCAACGCGAACTTCTGCGTCGCAAAAAAAACGAGCTGCGATTTCTCGCAGCTCGTTGAAAAAGTCAGAAAATCAAAGAGGAAGCGGTGGGATTCGAACCCACGGAACCCTTGCGGGTTCGTCAGTTTTCA
>JBDUAX010000521.1:0-3261 GCA_040004455.1 Gemmatimonadaceae bacterium | reverse complement strand
AACGACTTCAACAAATTGTCGTAGCGCCCACCACCGCAAATCGCGCGAAACTCACCGACCGCATCAAACAGTTCGAACACAATGCCGGTGTAATACGCGAGGCCGCGAACGATTGTCAAATCGAAATGAATCCATTCGCGGATACCAAGCGCTTCACCATAAGCTAGATACTCGGCGAATCGCGCGGCGGGCGTCATAACTGAAGGCGCGTTTCCGTATCGCTGTTGCAACTCGCCAAAAGTGAGCTTATCAAAGCCAAGGATGACTTCAACGTTCGTCGCGTTCAGTCCGGCAGCAGACAACTTCTCCGAAGAAATCTCACGCGGCTGTCGCTCCAACTTGTCGAGCACCGCGTAAACGGCCGGCCATCGCGACTCTTCAATCGCCAGATGCTCCAGCAATCCGTTCAACAGTCTGCGGTCAGACACGCGCGCGCGCACCTCCGTTGCACTCAACCCAAGCGCGCGCATGATCTCGACCGCAATCGACAACAACTCCGCATCCGCCAACACATCAGCCTCGCCGACAATGTCGACGTTCAATTGATAATGCTCGCGTAACCTTCCCTTCTGTTGTCGCTCATAGCGAAACAACTGGGGCAACGAAAACCAGCGAACCGGCTTGCGTAACGCCTGCGCTTTCGCGGCCACCATGCGCGCAAAAGTTGGCGTCATTTCTGGCCGCATGGCGACCTGACGCCCACCCTTATCTTCAAAATTGTAAAGTTGCCCAACGATTTCGTCACCGCTCTTCGCGGTGTACAAATCGAGAGGCTCTAAAGGCGGTCCGTCATACTCCAAAAACGCATACCGCCTCACCACCTGGCGCCACGTTTCAAAAATGTACGATCGTTCGGCCAACTGGTCCGGATAGAAGTCGCGAAATCCGGGAAGTGCTTTTGGGGACATCCCAGCAAGCTACCGAGCGAGCGGATCTACCTGCAAGCGCTCCATAGCATCGCCGACGGTATGAAATGAACCTGTGATCAGTACCGTTCCTCCGGCTCGCTTCGCAGTATCCAACGCCTTTTCGAAATTGCTTTCGAGAACCGTGTTGAAGCCACTGCGCTGAGTCCACGCCCAAACGTCATCAACATTCCAGGATCGACTTGCCGGAGCCGTTGGGGCGTCGGTCAGAATAATTTGCTCGGTGACCGAAGCCAGCTCCTTCAGAATGCCCTTCCAGTCTTTGTCGCCGAGCACGGAAACCACTGCGACTATTGGTTTCGGTACGTCAATTCCACGCAAATTCGCCGCGACAGTTGCTGCACCATCGGTGTTGTGCGCAACGTCGAAGATGTACGGCCCGACGCGGTGAAAGCGACCAGCGATGCGCACCTCTGGCAAAAACGCCGATGCCCGCGCTGCAGCTTTCGCCCACTCACCACCAGCTCCACGCAGCATTGCGAGCGCCGTCGCGGAATTCTCCGCCTGAAACACTCCCGTTAGCGCCGATCGCAAGCGTTCGGAATGACCGGCGACGGAGTGCGAAAAACTCGTTCCGGTTGGCCCTACCGACACACTGCTGACCTTCCAATCGCGGCCGGTCATCAGGATTTCGCTGGCGCCAGCGTTTTGCGCGTGCTGCAACAGAACCTTGGCCGTTTCAGGTCGCGTGTCGCCAATAACGGCCACCGCGTCGCGTTTGAAAATACCTGCTTTTTCTCCCGCGATTTCGACAAGTGAATTGCCCAAATACTCTATGTGATCGAACCCGATTTGCGTGACCGCTGCTGCAACAGGTTGCACAACATTCGTTGCATCCAATCGACCACCCAATCCGACTTCAACCAACGCAACATCCACCTTCTGTAACGCGAAGTGTGACAACGCCATAGCCGTTGTCACTTCGAAAAAGGTCGTCCCCAGTTTCGCGGCGTCCGGATCCCACCTGGCAAGGAATTCGACGATCGATTCGGGGGACATTGGAATTTCATCAACGACAATGCGCTCGCGAAAATCGACCAGATGTGGCGACGTGTAGCGACCTACGCGAAAGCCCGCACCACGCAACAGCGCATCAAGCGTTGCAATGGTGCTCCCTTTTCCGTTCGTTCCCGCGACATGAAAAACGGGATACGCGAGATGTGGATTGCCGAGTCGGTTCAGAAATCCCGAGACGCGTTCGAGACCCAGGCGCCATGCGCCCGTAGTTCGAGCGAAGAGAGCGTCAAGCGCCTTTTGATACGCCGTATCTGAATTCGCTGCGGCGCCAGACCGCGACGGTGCCAGTGGATCCAGTGTCAGGATTCCTGTGAGTACGCGGCGGCAGCTGGGCGACCGGTCATATGGCGCAGTAAGCGCGACAGCGTTTGGCGCAGTTGCTTACGGTGCACGACCTGATCAACCATACCGTGATCAAGCAGGAATTCTGCAGTCTGAAATCCTTCGGGCAAATCCTGACCAAGCGTTTGCTTGATCACGCGCGGGCCGGCGAAACCAATGACTGCTCCGGGCTCTGCAACAATTGCATCTCCCAACATGGCGAAGCTTGCGCTCACACCACCGGTAGTCGGGTTTGTGAGCACCGATATGTATGGAATGCGACGTTCAGCCAGCTGCGACAACACCGACGCAGACTTCGCCATTTGCATGAGCGACAGCACCCCTTCCTGCATTCGCGCGCCACCCGATGCGCTGATGATTACCAGCGCATGTTTTTTCTCAAGTGAGCGTTGTCCAAGACGCGCGATTTTCTCCCCCACAACTGAGCCCATCGATCCGCCCATGAACGCGAAGTCCATGATGCCAATACCTAACGGCAGCCCTTCCATGAAACCAGTGACTGTGAGAATGGCATCTCCCTCACTGGCGTTGGCGAGTGCGCGCTTAAGTCGCGCCGGATACTCAGGAAAACCAAGCGGGTCGGTCGAGCGAAGCTCGGAACCAACTTCAACGATGGTGTCCTTGTCCATCAGCGCCTGAGCATAGTCCCACGCGCGAAAGCGGCGATGATAGTCGCAGTTCGGGCACACGTTGAGATTCCGCATGAACGCTGCGCGGATATCCGTGTGCCCGCATGCTTCGCACTTCTCCCAGGTATCGGTGGGTATCTCGAGCCGTTCGCGCCGTGGTTCGCGCGGTTTTTTCTCTTTTCGAAACCATGCCATAGTCATGCAAGATCGGCGGAAGGCCGCGCCAAGGCTAGGCCGTAATGCTGCAAAGCCTCCTCAAATGAGGGCTAAAGACCCATTTCGTCGGCCTTACCGCGCCCTTCTCCAGAGATCCGCAATAACACCGCAATAGCCAG
This sequence comes from Gemmatimonadaceae bacterium, assembly GCA_040004455.1. Lineage (GTDB taxonomy): Bacteria > Gemmatimonadota > Gemmatimonadetes > Gemmatimonadales > Gemmatimonadaceae > Gemmatimonas. The sequence continues at coordinate 12 of JBDUAX010000521.1, read as the reverse complement.
CCAGCTCACCAT
>JBDUAX010000111.1:0-11015 GCA_040004455.1 Gemmatimonadaceae bacterium | reverse complement strand
GGCGTCATCATTGGCATCTCGGTTGGTTTAGTAAAAATCACAGGTGCTGCAAACGGAAAATCGGGGGAAGCGAATGTTACGGTGACGCCGGAGCACGTGGCGTCGATCAGTGTGACGCCGTCGTCGGTGACGTTGCAGCGACCAAGTGGAGTGCAGCAGTTCACTGCTGTCGCCAAGAACGTACAGGGCATTGCAATCCCCGGGATCGTTTTTAGTTGGGGTTCGAGCAATTCGACATTGGCTTCGGTAACGGGGAGTGGATTGGTTTCCGCGCTTCAACCAGGTACCGTGATCATCAGCGCGACAGCCGATGGACAGAGCGGCAACGCGACGGTCCAGGTGCAGGAGATTCCAATTAACAGCTGCACTTTATTCCCGGCTACGCAGAGTATTATCGTTGGGCAGTTTGTCACGATTACGCCGACATTGAAAGACGCAAGCGGCGCTGTGTTACCGCTTACTGGGCGGACGCTTAATTGGACCAGTGATAACACGTTGATTGCAAGCGTTTCGCAGCAGGGCGTTGTGAAAGGAGAGGCGAAAGGAACAGCGAAAATAACCGCGGCCTGGCCTGAAAATGCGGCTGTGAATTGTAGCATGACCGAGACCGTCGATAACCCGAAAATCAAATTCGTTCAAATCCTGCCACTCAGCGGCCAGGTGTTGCGCGTTGGCGGGCAGAAACAATTTTCCGTAACCATTTTCGACAGCAACACCGTTATGCTGCCACAAGCAGGGCGCATAATCAGCTGGCGTCCTGTCACTCCGGCCGTTGCTTCGATCAGCGCAACTGGACTCGTTACAGCGCTCGCAGTAAGTGACTTGGGAAGAATTGCCGTCGACGCAGAAGGCGCAGTTGATACCGTGTCTTTCAAGGTCACGAAAATTCCGGTGCAAAATGTCCAGGTGATTCCGGGCACCTTCAGCGTTACGCAAGGCACGTCAAAGCAATTCACCACCACTGTTGTCGATACGGCAGGAACCACCGTCACTGATCGCGACATCACGTGGTCAGTCAGCGATCCAACGAAGGCGACAATTACTACGGAGGGATTGGTAAGCACGCTTGCTGCGGGTACGGTGACAATTACCGCGACGACGATAAATCCAAACGGCCAGCCGGTTAACGGCAATGCAACGCTCACCATCAATCCGGTTCCGGTCGACACGATTACTGTCGTATCGAATACGGTCACCGTTGAAAAGGGCAAGACCACACAGTTCACCATCACGTTGCGCGACGCCGCCGGTAACGAACTCCGCAACCGAAACATTCAGGTGACCAGCGACCATCCTGAATTCGCGACGGGCTCCTACCAGAACGGCGCAACTATCGTGACAGTGAGTGGCGTTGCAGTCGGTACGGCAATCCTCACGCTGCAAACAGTAAACGCGAACAGTCAGAACGAAGGCAAGGCCACCAAGATCACGGTGACGGTCGTGCCGGCTCTGCCCGTTGTGCCGTAACACGTTGGTCGCACGCGCTCATTCGTGAGCGGCCGTACCATTCAGTAAGTTGTTCACGGGGCGATGCCAACACGGTGTCGCCCCGTGATCGTTTCACGACAACGTTGACCGGATGACCAGCATGGCCAAGCTATCGTTTATGCGCGGGTTGTTTGCCGGAGAAATTGCCGACGAACTCATGTTTCCGTATCCGCCGCCTCTTGATCAGCGCAACGCGGCCGAGGCCGAATCCGTGCGCAAGGTCATTACCTACATAAACGGAATGGTCGCTTCGGGAGTCATCGATTCCGCAAAATTCGATGCGGAAGAAACGCTGCCTGAAGATGTCATCAAAGGAATGGCTGCATCAGGTTTGCTTGGTATCGCCATTCCAAAACAGTACGGTGGACTGGGCCTCTCGGCCGCAGCGTACGCACGAGTGTTCGGCGCCGTCGCCTCAATTGACCCGTCAATGGGCGTGTTCATTGGCGTGCACTGCGGCCTTTGTTCGAAAGCAATCGTGTTGTTTGGCAATCACCAACAAAACGAGCGCTACCTCCCCGACCTCGCGAGCGGCAAACAACTCGGCGCCTACGCCCTGACTGAACCTGAAACGGGATCGGATGCGCAGCACATCGTTTCGCGCGCGGAACGCTCGCCCGACAACAAGGGTTGGATTTTGAATGGACGCAAGCATTGGATAGGCAACGGACATCGCGCGGGCATTATCGTCACGTTTGCGCAGACTCCAGTTGAACGTGACGGACAAATGATTCAGCGTCCGACTGCGTTCATCATTCGCCCGGACATAAAGGGCTTTCGCGTTGTTCGCACGATTCACAAAATGGGTATTCGTGGCTCAACGCAGGCCGAGTTGGCGTACGAGAACATGTTTGTGCCGGACGATCACGTCCTGGGTGAAGTTGGCAAGGGTTTCCGGGTTGCAGTGAACGCACTGAACGGCGGTCGATTGAGCCTCGCAGCGGGATGTGTCACGGCCAGCAAGAAGATTGTCGGCGAGATGGTGCGTTACGCGGAGGAGCGCGTGCAGTTTGGTGCGCCACTCGCCGCATTTGAAATCACGCAACGCAAACTGGCGACGATTGCGTCCGAAGCGTATGCAGCCGATGCGATGATTGGCTCGCTCGCTGCCGCACTTGATGATGAGCGGGTTGATGCCTCGCTCGAGGCCGCGTGCGTGAAAGTTTTTGCCAGCGAAATGGTGTGGCGCGCCGCCGACGAAATGGTGCAAGTGGCGGGCGGTCGCGGATTCGTGCAACCGTGGCCGTATGAGCGCTATCTGCGTGACGCGCGCATCAACCGCATTTTTGAAGGAGCGAATGAAATTCTGCGCATCTTCGTTGGGTTGAACGGTATTGAGGGGCCCGCGCAAGAACTCAAAGAACTCGCGGCGGCGCTCAAGAACCCAGTCAAGAACTGGTTGTTGATGTCGGACTACGCTCGCGAGCGCGTGAAAACGGCGCTGGGTGCCACGGACAAATTTGCGGTCGAGATACATCCGCGGCTGAAGAAGCACGCGGAGTACATCGAGAAGCACACCGCGCAGTTGGCGCAATTGACAGACCGTATGATTACGCGACACAAGAAGGAAATTCTGCATCGGCAATTGGTGGTGGAGCGATTAGCCGAAATGGCGAGCGAGTTGTATGCGCGGACGGCGACGTTGGCGAGGACGCAGGGCCTACTGGAAAAGCGCGACGAAACCGAGTTGCAACGCGAGTTGGCGTTGACGGATTTGTTTTGTCGTCAGTCGGGGTTGAAGTTTCGTGCGTGCCGTGATGGGTTGAATGAGCCTGCGGATGCGACGGACGCGTTGCGGGTGGAGGTCGCGGAGCGGATTCGCGCGGATGGTGGGTATGGGAGTGCGGATGCAGTGCTCGACGTGAAGGCCGCGGAGTTGCCGAAGGTGCCGCTGATGCTTGGGGGGTGAGGGCGCGGAGATCCGATAGGTCGGCAAGGAACAGAGCAACTGCAACTGCAACTACGTTCACGCGGAGGCGCGGAGTTAGAAAAAGAGGCGCGGAGGAACTGCGAACAGCAAAACATTTTATTTGGTGACAACAGTGCGGAGTTGCATCGAGCTTTCATGTACAGGTGCAGTTGTCAAGAAAAATATTGGTCTCGCATTTTCGCTGTGGTGCCCAGTTTACTCGGAGCAATCCGCGTCCGTTGTCAGATCCGCGTTCAAAATGCTTTTCAATCAGCGCGAAATGAGCTTCCGATTGTTTGGATCAAATCCGCGTGATCCGTATGATCCGCGTTTCGCAGTTGCAGTTTCCGTTCTCCTTTCGACATCGCATTGAACCTCCGCCGACAGCGATCAATCCGATTCATCTGCGCCGTTCATCCGCGTAAATCCGCGTAAATCCGCGTCTCGCTTTAGTCGTTAACTCTATTCAACGCTGCGCCTATATCAGGCCTATAAATCCGCGCAGGAGCGATTGATGTTCCCGCACTGCGTACACAATTGCTTGCACTTTCGCCAGGCGAGCGACTCGCCACCGCAGTATTCACAGAGCTCCACATCTGCCACGCTGACCGACGATTCCGACTTCACGTTTATCAGTTGCTGCGTAGTTTCGCGCTCCGCGCCGATTCGCCCGTCGAACATGATCATGAGTGAGTGGAATCGAGTGACGAAGGACTATCGGAAGGAACGTCGACACGATCGACGCTCTTGAACACGCGAAAAAGATAGAGGAACGACGGCAACAATATCAGGGTGCCAACAATCAAAACGCTCATAGTCCACATTAACGTGGCGCGTGGCGCCGCGAGCGACATGATCGTGCGGTCGGGAGGCATGAGAAACGGGTACTGCGACCAGGCCCAACCCCAGACAATGAAACTGGCCAGTGCACCAACGGCCACTCGCGCGATTTGAAATGCACGCGTCAGGAGCGCAACGCTGGCAATTAGTGCGAAGATCGCAGTCGCGCCAATCAGCAGGAGCGCGCGCCAACCCGACGTGAGCCCGTGATACACAAGTGCGGCATCGCGCTTGGCGAGAAAGAGTGTCAGGGCCGCAACAACGGCCACCGCAACCATAGCCGACAGTGCGCGCTTTCGAAAATCCTCCCGAACATCGGCACTGCGCGCTTCGATGGTGAGATACGTTGCCGCGAGCAAAGCAAACAGCGCAAGCGTTAGCGCACCGACTGAAAATGCAAACGGTGTAATCCACGGGCTAACGAATCGTTCGACAAACGTGCGGGACGTGCCAACATCCATCGGAATATTTCCGGCAGCAACAGTGCCAATGCACACACCCAGAATGATCGGCGTCATCAAACTTGCAATGGAAAACACCATGCCCCACCGCGCCTGGTTGGCTCCCCCACTCACATCATACGAACGGAAAGTGAACGCCGAACCGCGCAGAACGACTCCAACGAGCATTAGAGTGAGCGGAACATGCAGTTCAGTGGAAAAGTGCGCAAACGCGGCCGGAAAGCAACTGAACATCATCACCACCACGAGAATCAACCACACGTGATTGGCCTCCCACACCGGACCAATGGCGTCGGCAATGAGTTTCCGTTGCTGCGCTTTTCGCGCACCGCGTGCAAGCAAGTCCCACACGCCACCGCCAAAATCCGCACCGGCCAGCAACACATACGCGGTAATCGAGAGCACCATGGTGCCCGCCACCACATGCGGCAGCGTGAATACGAGTTCGTCAGCGCCGAACATTGTACTCGGTGGTTTCGGACACAACCGGCGGTTGATGGCCGCCGAGCGGTGTTATGCCCGTTTTCAGAATCTGCATCCACAACAAATACGTCACCATTATCGCGAGGCCGATGTAGAGCAGTGTGAATCCGAGAAATGGCACGATTAATCCTGGCATCGGCGTAACAGCATCGCTCGTACGCAAGAAGTCCTGCACGATCCACGGCTGTCGACCAATTTCGGTCACCGTCCATCCGGCTTCAATTGCGATGAAGCCGAGTGGTGCCGTGACAACCAATGCTTTCAAATACGTGCGATCGGCAGGAAGCGCGACTCCGCTGCCTCGACGGCGGCGCCAGGCGCGCCACGCACTCCACGCGCCAACAGTGGCGAGCGCCAGCCCGCACGCCACCATCACTTGAAAGGCAATGTGAACAATGCCGGCAGGTGGGCGATCGGCGACGGGCACTGAATCCAGGCCAGGCACAATCGCCTTCGAATCGAATTTGAGCAGCAGTGAAATTGCACCGGGAATTTCTATCGATGCTTTGCGGGTGAGATTTCGCTCGTCAATCCAACCACCGACAACGAGTGCAGCAGGTCCCGCGTGCAAATGCCCATCAAGCGCTGCGAATTTTATTGGTTGACGCTTCGCAACATCGCGCGTAGAGAAATCGCCAGAAAGCGGCTGCAGTAACATGGCCGGAACGGAAACAAACAGCGCAGTTTGTACTGCCGCCCGGTGGAACGCCGGCCGCAAAGTGCCGCGCAACAATGCGTACGCATGAATACCCGCGACGGCAATACCGGTGGCCGCGTAGGCCGCGAACATCATGTGAATGACTTCAGCGACTGCTGCTGGATTGAACATCGCTACCATGGGCCGCACGTCGGTGACCACGCCGTTGGTGACGGTGAAGCCGACCGGCGCGTTCATCCACGAATTTGCGCACACCACAAACGCACCCGACAAGGCGCCGCTGATTGCAACAATCACTCCGGCCGCAACATGTGCTTTGGCCGAAATACGTTTCCAGGCGTAGAGATAAATTCCCAGAAAAATTGCTTCGGTAAAGAATGCGAATCCTTCCAGCGAAAACGGCATACTGACCACAGGCCCCGCGTGTTGCATGAACGTTGGCCACAGCAACCCAAGCTCAAACGACAACACCGTACCTGACACTGCGCCCACTGCAAACAGAATAGCAGTGCCTTTCGCCCAGCGCTTCGCTAAATCGAGCAGAACCGGATCGCGCTTTTTGTACCAGCGCCACTCCGCAATCACCATCAATGCCGGCATGCCCATGCCAACGACAGCAAACACAATATGAAACGCCAGCGACATCGCCATTTGCGAACGGGCCGCCAACAGATCGCTCATCACACTGCGGCGCTGATCATCCCGCGACACTCACCGAAACCGATGCGCACCGCTCCTTCGCGCGCGGCGAACGCGCGCAAAATGACTTCGTCGCCATCTTCCAGAAACGATCGCGTTTCACCGTTCCCAAGAGTAACTGGCTCAGCACCACGCCGTGTTAACTCAAGCAGGCAACCGCGGCTCGACGGCGCTTTTCCAGAAATCGTGCCGCTCCCCAGCAAGTCGCCAGCGCGCATGTTGCACCCGTTACTCGCGTGATGCGCGAGCATTTGCCCGAACGACCAATACAAATCCAGTGCACTGCCTTCGGTGACACGTTGCGCATCGATGCCGGCAGCACGCATTGCCGAAGTCTGCAACCACATCTCCACCGTTATGCCGAATCCGCCGCGCGCCTTGTCGTTCGCGTTGCTCAGATACGGCAGCGGATCTGGATCACCCTCGGCGCGATCTTCGAGCGGTGCTCGAAATGGTTCGAGCGCATCGAGTGTCACGACCCACGCGCTGACAGTGCTGCAGAAATTCTTCGCGAGAAATGGACCAAGCGGTTGGTATTCCCAACTCTGCACATCGCGGGCCGACCAATCATTCAGCAGGCACAATCCGAACATGTGATTGTCAACGTTCGCCAAAGGAATGGTTGTGCCGAGTTGGTTGTTACCAGCTACGAATAAGCCGAGTTCGAGTTCGTAATCGAGCGCACGCGATGGACCAACAGTTGGCGCCGCATCGTTTGGACCTTTGCGCTGCCCGTTTGGTCGACGAACAGTTTCACCAGAGACAACAATTGACGACGCGCGACCGTGGTAGCCGATTGGCACCCATTTGTAGTTCGGCAGCAACGGACTATCCGGACGAAATAGTGCGCCAACATTTGCTGCGTGATGCACCGACGCATAGAAGTCCGTGTAGTCACCAATGCTGACTGGCATGAACATCTCGGCGTCCACGTGCTTCACCAGCGCATGCTGTGCCGTTTGTTGCAGATGCGCTTCGGCAGTATCGGCCAACAACCACGACACTCCCTCTCGCAGCGCGCGAGCGGCGCCGCGCCCCTGCTCCATCAACGCGTTTAGCGTCGGATTGGCACAGAGCGCCGCGGCATCGCGCGTTTCCTGATTACCATCGGCAAACAGATTCGCGGCCAGGCACGCCGACACATCGAGAATGCTGTCGCCGATTGCCACACCAACGCGCCGTTGCTCGTTCGAATCACGCCGCCGAAATACGCCGAGTGGCAAATTTTGAACGGGGAAATCTGTGCTTGGTTCGTTGGCCGACGCGTGCCAGCTTTTCAAGGCCGGAGCAAGCGTCGAATCGATTCGCATGGTTTTGGCTTGATGAAGGAATACGTGATCGCTCACGACAGCCAGCCCAGTGCGCGCGTCTCGTTCACCGGTTCTGTGAATGAACACGAACCAAAACTCACCAGGCCGCGTTCGCGCATTTGCGCCAGAAGACCACGATCCAATGAGTACGGTCGCGTTCCCCCTTGCCAGTGGCAGTGAGTTTCATCAAATGAAATGCGCGACGAGCTGGATTCTTCGAGCATGGCCACCACGTCGCGCGTCGGTGCTCCTGATGCGACGAGCGCGGTCGCGAGAAAAATATTCACGTATCCAAACATCGTGCCGGAAGGTGCGTTTTCTGCGTACGTCAGTCGGTAGGTTGCGCGAAGAGGATGATGCAGCCCCGCCGTCGCCTTCGCCGTTACGCCAGTGTGCGCGCACGATTCCAGAAACAGCGCAACTTGTTGACTGGTTGGGAATGCTTCGGCCGTCGTGCCGCCCGTGCGTATTTTTGCGCGACGTCCGGTTTGCGCGATTGCGTCAAGCAGCGAGGTTGGATTCGTTGAAATTGGCACTTCGATAAACGTGCGCAGTGTTTGCGGAATCAGCTCGTTAATTACGTGCACCTCAGCAACGGTCGCCGCCTTCGCCTCGTACGAATCGACCGACGCATTGCATTCATCGAAGCAAACACGATGCCGCTCGTTGAACTCGGCGATGGCGATCATGTCCTGTGCGACATTTCCGCTGGACGTGGCGCTGAGCTGCCAGGCAATTGCGCCCGCGTCACGCGGCAAATACATCTCCGCGTCGCGAGAAAAAACTTCCAGTGATGCCGCCGGGCAAACAAATCGTCCCAGCATCCATCCGTTTTCGCTCGCTCGGTAGTGTGCGAACGAACGAACGGCGGTCGCCATTGATACGGCCGCTGGCGGATACAAGCCGGCGTAGTCGACGATGCCGTCGAGCAACACGCGGACAGCGAAATCGGTAACGGGTAGCTGACGGGCGGGCATGAAGAATTCGCTTTGACTAACTGCGTTGACTAGCTGCGTTGAATAGCGCCGTTGGTTACCAACGTTGACTCACAGCGCTTACTCACGGGGTCGGGTTACAATGCTGCGAAGTCGAGTGAGAGATCGAACGCCGGTGCGGAATGGGTCAGTGCGCCAATTGAAATGCGATCAACGCCAGTTTCGGCAATGCGTCGAACCGTTTCGAGCGTGACGCCACCCGACGCCTCGGTGACGACTTTGCCGTTGCAAAGCGACACCGCTTCGGTGAGCTGCGCGACGGTCATGTTGTCGAGCAAAACCCAATCGGCTCCTGCGGCAATTGACGCGTGCACCTGCTCGAGGGAGTCACATTCCACTTGCACTGGGGTTCCCGGCTGAATCAGCGCACGTGCGCGCTCAACTGCGGCTGCGATATCACCGCCAAGGGCCGCCAGGTGATTGTCTTTGATCAACACACCGGCTTGCAAATCCAGTCGATGATTCACGCCACCACCAGCGCGCACCGCGTACTTCTCGAGCCGACGCCATCCTGGCGTGGTTTTGCGCGTATCAAGGACCTTGACGTTGGTGCCGCGCACGAGATCAACAAACTTTGCAGTGAGCGTGGCGATGCCGGATAAGCGTTGCAAATAGTTAAGCGCGACTCGTTCCGCCGATAACATTCCGCGCGCGTGTCCGTGCAGACTTAACACGTCGGTTCCACGACTCACGCGCACGCCATCTTCCGCGCCGATTTCCTGCGTCAACGATGCATCGAGCTGACGAAACGCTTCGATGGCAAGTGGCATTCCGCATATCACGCCATCGCCGCGAGCGACTATTGCGCTGGACACATTTCGCGTTGAAGCAACAGTGGCCAATGTGGAGACGTCGTTGAATGCTTGATCTTCTTCAAGTGCCGCGCGAACGACTTGCGTCACTTCTTCGTTCGTGAGGGGAAATCCTTCAGGCATTTTTTGCGCCGCAGTGCTTATTGGCGTTATCGGACGCTTGACCGCGGGCCGTGCGTGCGGCGGCGTTGGCCGTAGCGGTGGATGGTAATCGCTCATTCGCCGGGATCCTCCGTTTTCGCAGTCAGCCTGTTGGGTGTTCCGCCGATCGCAACCATGCGTTCAATCGCCTTGCGCGCACGCACGGCAATTTCTGGCGCGACGGTAATTCGATGTTCAAGATGTTCCAGCGCGCGAAACACTTTGGGAAGCGTTGTGACCTTCATGTATGCGCACTGCGCGCGATCGTTGGCAGCGACAAACTTCTTGTTGGGATTCTCCTTTCGCAGCCGGTGAAGAATTCCAATTTCCGTTGCGATGATGAATGTGTCGGCCTCCGATTGCGCCGGACGGCGAATCATTCCCTCAGTGGAAAGGATGTGCGCACCTTCGGGCTCGATTGCGCCAGCAGACATTGCTTCCACGACCGACGTTGCACAACCGCACTCAGGATGAATCAGGAATTCTGCGCCTGGGTATGCCGCACGCGTGTTGGTGATATGTTCGGGATCAATACCCGCGTGTACGTGACACTCTCCCATCCAAACGCGAATATTGCGCCGGCCCGTTACGCGCCGTACGTGTGCCCCCAGAAACATGTCGGGAAGAAAGAGAATTTCGCGATCTTCCGGAATTGCGTTAATGATTTCAACGGCGTTGCCCGATGTGCAGCAGTAGTCACTCTCCGCTTTCACTTCGGCCGTGGTATTCACATACGAAACCACAACGGCGTCGGGATACTCCGCCTTCCAATTGCGTAATTGCTCCGCGTCAATCGTGCTCGCGAGCGAACACCCCGCTGCGAGATCGGGCAGCAGCACAATTTTTTCCGGCGACAGAATGGCAGCGGTTTCCGCCATGAAATGCACGCCGGCAAATACGATGACTTTCGCTTTGGTGGCGGCCGCTTCACGCGAGAGTCCAAGAGAATCGCCTACGTAATCGGCGACGTCCTGCACTTCGGGGCGCTCGTAATTGTGCGCGAGAATTACCGCTTCGCGTTCGGCGGCGAGCTTGCGAATGGCAGCGTGCAGTTCTGGGTCGTTGTGCGTTTCGAGAGTCGTCATTTCAACCGGATGCTACCAGGTGATGTGTCGCCCCTGCCATTTGCGGCGGGACTTGGGGAAATCGCTGCGGAAATGTCCCCCGCGCGATTCCTTCCTTAAAAGTGCAGCCTCGGCCACGAGTCGTGCAGTCTCTA
>JBDUAX010000520.1:0-3276 GCA_040004455.1 Gemmatimonadaceae bacterium | reverse complement strand
ACCTGACCGACGTAAATCGTATGATACGGTCCGGACGTTGCGTGCGCGCGCACGGAATGCCGCTGCACTTTCAATCCGGCCTGTTGCATCGATGTTTCCAACGCGTTGTCGTCATTCGCCGACCAGTAGGCGATTTGCCCGTTGGGCCTGAGTGCCGCCACCGCGAAATGAATGCCACCCGACTTGTACAACGCTGCATTGCCTCGTGTCGTGAGCGGCACTGCACCGTTGTCTACGTCGAGCATAATCGCGTCGAATGAGCCCGGACTCTTCTGAATGACTTTCATCACGTCAATTTGTTGCAACTTGACACGTGAGTTGCTCAGCGCCGCCGCGCTCAACTGGTAGTCAGGCGACTTGTTCCACTCAACGACTTCCGGAACGAGCTCCGCAACGTCTATTCGTGCATCGCTCTCCAATGTTTGCAACGCGGCCTTCAAAGTGAAGCCTAGCCCGAGCCCGCCGATCAGTACGCGCGCCGCCTTCAACCCTTGCAGCGACTCGCACACCAGTGTTGCAAGCGCATCTTCCGAATTGTGTCGTCGCGTTGACATCAACTCCACACCATCAATCCGAATGGTGTACGCGCCATCGTGACGATAGAGCGTAAGCAAAGTGCCATCAGGTGCTTTCGCTTCGCCAAGCCGCTCGAGCTTCTTCACGCGCGCACGGACAATGTCCTGTTCCTTGACTTGTTCAAGAATTTTCTGGTCAACTTACTCGTCAGTTTTAACATCACTTGCCTGCTTCGCTCGCGATTCGCTTAGCGAGGCGTTCACGACCACCCTTCGAATAATTCTTGCACGCGTTTCTGTCAATCAACGCATTGACATCACCGGCGTCGCGCCCTGCAATGCGCTGCCAAAAATTCGATGCTTCGGGGTGCGGTGTAACGAGAATGTCGCAGGGCAACGCTTCTACAACGGCGAAGTTGTGTTCGAAGTCCTTGATACCGTTTGGATACGTTTTGCTCTTCGTAAAGAGAAATCCATTGGCCGAAATTGAGTTCTGACTGTCCGCATATACCATGTCGAGGCAACGCGCGGCTTCGCACGACTTCCAGGTCCACGTTGTACCACCAGGCGTGTGGCCCGGCGTTGCGTGGGCAGTGATTGCAATGTCACCCACACGAATTGTTTCGTCATCTTTCACCACCACGACATTGGCGACGGGTTCGAAATTGGGAATTACTCCAAATTGCGGGTCATCGCTTCCCGACGCGCCGCTCTTTAACACCGGCGCACTTAACGGACTCGCCGCAACTTGTGCTCCCGACAATTTCTGCAATTCGGAAATGCCACCCGAGTGATCAAAGTGCACATGCGAATTCACAATGTACTTCACATCGCGAATATCAAAACCAAGCTTCCTGATGTTCGCCGCAATGAGCGGAGCCGATTCGGGGAGCGCGCCATCAATCAGAATCATTCCCGCATTGGTCCTGAGCAAAACAGAGCTCAAGTTGTGCGGCCCGACATAGTACGCGTTACCAAAAATGTGAACTGGCTCCTGCGCCAAATTCCAGGTTGCGCATGACGGGCATTCGGCAGCGCGCTTGGTGCTATCCGCTTTTTGTGCGAACGCGACGGCTGGTGACATCACCAGAAGCAGCGTCATCGCCGTCACCCCAACCGCACGCGAAGTTACTGAAATTTGGCGACGAGGGGCAACGCTGTTTGCACGAGCGCGGGTTTGCTCAATTATTAGCGGAATTGGCTGTTGGATAATTGGCACGAGTTTCCTGAATGAAGGCGGCTGTAGTTGTGGTTGGCTGATTATACCAATCCTCTCATTCAGTGTGAAGCACGAACGACTTGTCCCCGGCTTTGTCATGAAGGCCTCCGTTCGTTGCCGCGTCGGAGGAATAGGCGCAAGTTTCGGGGCGCGTGTTGTTGCCGACATTCGCGAACTTCCGTTGCAGACGTCCGTCGCGGAACTTCACACTTGCCCCAATCCGATGTCTCTCGAGCTCCCCCGCCCCCGCCCCCGCCCCCGTCCCCGCCCCGGCCCATCACGCATGCAATCGACGCTCAGCTCGTTCGCGGTCATCACCGCCGCCGTATTTGGCATGGCGCTCGCGCCGCAGACGGTCGCCGCGCAAAATCCGCCTCCCGTCACGACCACTCCGCCAACGGACCCCGCTGCCGCAGCGCAACCTCTCGCCGCCGTGCGACGTGCACCGCGCCCCTACGCGCAAGTGATCACGGCGCGTGCGCATACCGAACGCGGTGGCATCACCGTTCACAGAGTTGATGATCGATATTTCTTTGAAGTGCCCGACTCGCTCATGTCGACCGACTTTCTCATGGTTACACGCGTGAGTGGCGTGCCTGCGGGGAGCGGTGGATTTCAGAGCGCAGGCAGTTCACTCAACGAACGCATGATTCGCTGGGAACGCGTCAATGATCGCGTCATTCTGAAAAGCATCAGCACGGCCGCAGTTGCAGATGACTCATTGCCAATCGCCAGATCTGTCGCGCAAAACAATTTTCCGTCGATTATCGGCTCATTTCCCATTCAGGCGTTTACGCGCGACAGCAACGCGTACGTTATCGACGTCACCGACTTCTTCTCCACCGATAATCCAGCAACATCTGGTTTGGGTGCCGCCGACCGGCGTCAGTTTGGAGTTCGTCGATTCGACGCCGCGCGCAGCTATATCAGTAGCATACGCGGCTTTCCGATCAATATTGAAGTACGTCAAGTACAAACATTTGACGCAGCCACACCACCACGTGACGTGAACGGCGCCACGGTCTCGATGGAGACTCGGCAGTCGTTGATCATGTTGCCGAAAGTACCAATGCGCCCGCGCAATGCTGATGCGCGCGTTGGCTTCTTCTCCATTGATCGCGTGAACTACGGCCTCGATGAACAGAAAGCGGCGAGTCAGGAATTCATCACGCGTTGGCGTCTGGAACCGAAGGACGCGGCGGCGTACGCACGTGGCGAACTCGTTGAGCCAATCAAACCTATCGTGTACTACATCGACCCAGGTACGCCAACGCGTTGGAAGCGTTACGTAAAAGAAGGCGTAGAAAATTGGCAGAAAGTATTCGAGAAGGCCGGATTCAAGAACGCCATAATGGCGAGAGATGTTCCAACGAAAGCCGAAGATCCCGATTTTGACTTGGACGACGCGCGCTACTCAGTCGTACGCTGGGCCGCGAGCCTCGTGCGCAACGCAACGGGTCCGCACACGCACGATCCGCGCACGGGCGAAATTATCAGCAGCGAAATTACCTGGTATCACAACCACATGCGTTCGTATCGCAA
>JBDUAX010000519.1:0-3285 GCA_040004455.1 Gemmatimonadaceae bacterium | reverse complement strand
GCGCGGGCTTGTCGCGGCGCAATGCCAACATCCGACGCAATCTGCTGGATTTCGGCTAACGTAAAGCCGGAACTGGCGCGTGCGCCCGACGACGCCGATGCCCCAACTTCTTCCTGCAACTCCGCAGCGCGTTTGAAAATGAGTCCGAGTTCCTTTTCAGAATATCGCTGCTGATTGTCATGAGCCACGGCATCCGGGTTTTCAGAACGCACCGGGAATCGTCGAGGTTCTGACCGATCGTCAAGCATTAACGGGAATCATTCTTTGGCGACGAGTTGCCATCACGATCACACCAACCGTAGCGATAGCCAGCCCAATTGCCTGCGCAATCGTCAAGCCGGCAATGAAGCGGTCGTCCTTGGCGCGAAAGAATTCGACAATGAAACGCTCTGTGCCCGCGAGCACGCAATACACGCCAAACAACCAACCTTCCTGGTGCGTGTGTTTGCGATTGCGCCACAAAATAAAAAACATGATGAAGCCCATCACGACTTCGAAAATCTGTGTCGGATAGACCGACACAACAGTCGATGGATTTGTGCCTTCGGGAAATTTCACACCGAATTGCGAGGTCATGTTGAACGCAGTCGACGCCGGCGCGCCCTCGGGAAATCTCACCGCGAATGCGTTGTTCCATGGGCGACCGTAATCATCACCAACCGCCCAGCATCCGGTTCTTCCAACGGAATACCCAGCGGCAATTGCAAGTCCGGCGACATCGGCAATGCGCAGGAAATTCAACTTCTTGTAACGAATGGTGAGGAAGCACAAAATCACTGCACCAATGAAGCCACCCCAGAACACAAACCCACCGCGACTGAAAATCGATTCGCCGGTAAGAATGGTGTAATAGCCCTTCGCACCAATCAGCGTACCGACGAGCGCTGCAATAACGACATCAGGAACAGCGTTCGCTTCGAGATCATGTCCACGGCGCCACAATTCGCGCTGACAAATAATTTGCGAAATCACAAACGACAACAGCACGGCCAAACCAAAGCCCGTGACTTCGGGGAGTGGTCCGAATTTCAGTGCGACAGGATGGACAATAATGCCGGCGGGATTCATGCAGTCCGTTGGAGTAGGATCAGGTAAAGATACCCGGTAAACCGAGTGTTGCTTGTGCCGTCAGGTTGAGTGGCGCACGTTCGCCCCTGGCCAGTCGAAAAAGACCGGCGGCAGCAATCATCGCGGCGTTATCGGTAGCGAGTCGCGGGGTTGGGGCGAACACCTTGACGCCACGCGCGGCCAGGCGCGCCTGCATGGCGATCTGCAACGCGCTGTTGCATGAAACACCGCCGCCAATGACAACCCGCTTGCGGTTGCAAGTCCGAAGCGCACGTTCCGTTTTTTCGACCAGGGTGTCGATCATCGCATCCTGAAATCCGCGCGCGAGATGCGCACGCTCAGCGGCGAAATCGCCGCCGCCGCTTTCAATTCCACGAACTGCGGTGAGCACTGCGGTTTTAAGGCCACTGAATGACAAGTCGTAATAGTCTGCGTCCCCCGGCACAGAAGACGAACGCACCATTGGCCGGGAAAATCGATAGCGAGTTGGATCACCGGCCAGCGCCAACTGTTCCAATGGTCGCCCGCCGGGGTAGGGAAGTCCGAGCAATTTCGCGACTTTATCAAATGCTTCACCCGCTGCATCATCGCGCGTCTGCCCAAGCAACTTGTACGAACCCCATTCCGGAACGTCGAGCAGCAGAGTGTGACCGCCGCTGACGAGCAACGCAGTAAACGGGGGTGCGGCGCCTTTCTGTTCGAGCAACGTGGCAAACAAATGACCTTCCAGATGATGCACCGGGACAACGGGAATGTTGTGCGCAAATCCGAAAGCCTTTGCGAAACTCACGCCAACGAGCAACGCGCCAACCAACCCGGGCGCATGCGTGACTGCAATCGCATCCAGGTCATCGAGTGTGGTGGATGCTTGTGCGAGCGCCGCATTCACAGTTGGTACAATGCCGGTCAAATGCGCGCGACTCGCAATTTCCGGAACAACACCGCCAAACAAACTGTGCACATCCTGCGACAGAATGACCAGCGATTTCAACTGCGGATTGGTAAAGTCCCCTTCCACAACCGACGCCGAGGTTTCATCGCACGAGGTTTCGATGCCCAGGATGCGCATGCGTGACGTTTATTTCGACGGATGCCGAACGGTGTCGCGCTTTGGGGGCGCAATCATTGCTGCACTTTCGGCGCGAATTCGCACGCGCGTGAGCGAATCGAGAACGGTGTCCGGCTGAATTTGAGAGTCGGCAGAATCGTTGCGACGTTGCAGTAACACATCGCGCGCCATTGGCTCACCATTGTTGCGGCGCAAACGAAACGTCAGCAACCGCGGGCGCAAATCGCGCACGGAAATGTCAGCGCCCGACGGCATGTCGAGATCCTGCACGCGCAGTTCGATGCGCACGCTGTCGCGCGCATCTTCAGTGACGGCGCGCTGTATAGTCGGTGGCGATGAAATCAACTTGAACAGATCGCGTCGGCGACCGACCACAAAGGCGCGCACCGCGGGGGGTGATTCGACCAGCGTGACCGCCGTGTCGAGGGTGAGCGAAACGTTTACTGGCACCCACGCCGCAGTGGTTTCCTCAGCACTGACAACGAACCACAATGCCGACGCCAGAAGCAGCGCTACGCCCGCCCGTCCAAGTTCGGCACCATACTTCACCCGCGCGCACCAATGCGAAGCCCTTCATTCATCGCGCGGGCTCGGCCAACAACTGCTCGATGAGTTTGCGATTACCCACCGAATTCCAATTGTCTTCACCGATCCACTTTTTGTGAATCGTTCCATCACGACCAATTACAAATGATTCCGGGACGCCAGTCGTTTGGTATTTTTGTTCGATCGTGCCCGATGTGTCGTTGAGTATTTCGAACGAAAGATTGAACTCTTTCACAAAATCTCTGACCAGCTGTGTTTTGCCAGCCAGGTCGACACTGACGGCCACGATGTGCAGACCCTTCGGCGTCATCACGTGATGAAGCGCTTCAATGCTTGGCATTTCGGTACGACAAGGGCCGCAGTCAGTACGCCAGACATTGAGAAGAACAACCTGACCCTTGTAGTCATCAAGCGTTTTTGTTTTCTGCACTGCGTCCATTGTCAACGCCGAAAACTGCGGTGCTTTGCTGCCGATGCTGAGCGGCTGGAGTTCGTCACGAAGGAAATACGATCCCGCAGCGAGACCGCCTCCCATGAGTGCAACGATTACGGCAACGACTATCCACTGCTGTTTTGCTGTCATGCGATTGTCGCGCAGAGTC
>JBDUAX010000518.1:0-3291 GCA_040004455.1 Gemmatimonadaceae bacterium | reverse complement strand
GTGCTCGCCATTCGGCAATCGTATGGCGCGATTTCGCTGGATGGGCTGACAAGCGAACTGCGCACAACGCCCAGAACGCTTCAGCGACAATTTCTTAAGCGTGTTGGAATTGCCCCGAAGTTATTCGCGCGTGTTACACGCTTTCAGCGCGTGTTTTACTCGTGGAAGGAAGATCCGCAAAGTCTATCGCGCGTGGCTGCCGAATGCGGATACTTTGACCAGTCGCATTTGATTCGCGACTTTCGTGACTTTGCAGGCACCGCGCCAGCGGCGATGCTGGAAAAGCAACCAGAGTTCACATCGTTCTTTCTTCCTCGGTAATTCGAACAATGCCCGGATACTCCGGCACCCCGCTGGTCAGGAAAATTGGCATTAAGGATGGTTTTCGAGTGTTGGTAATAAACGCACCGACCAATTACCAACAGCTACTGGCGCCACTGCCTCCTGACGTTCAATTCGTATCGAAAGGGACAGCGACAACAAATGTGGTGCATTTGTTTACAACCAAACGCGCAGAACTCACGCGCGTGCTCACTACACTTCGCAACACGCTTGCGGGCGACGCCATGGTGTGGGTATCATGGCCCAAGAAGTCGGCGAAGGTGCCGACCGACATTACCGAGGACGTCATTCGCGCTGTCGCACTGCCAATGGGATGGGTGGACATCAAAGTCTGCGCCGTCACCGACGTGTGGTCGGGGCTCAAACTCGTTGTGCGAAAAGAATTGCGCTAAGGGCTACACACTTCGATGCCTGAGCTACGCGCTTGATAGTTTGGTGAGAATTGGATGAATGCGCGCAATATTGACGGTGAACAGTGATGGCTGGCGCGGATCGGAAAAAAGCGTTTCGAAATCTTCAGCAGTGTAGGCGGTCTCAAGTCGCGCGGCAAATGAATCGCGAAGAAGGCGCACGTAATACTCAGCATCATAGTCGCGATTATCTGCTCGAATCGCCGCATCCTTTGCGTCTTCGATTTCTTCGACAACACTTGCTCCGCCCCCCTGCGTGCGATACACGCGAACCCGTTCGCCGATGCTCCACCTGGTGCGGCCGGCAGACAATAGCGCTTCATACGAAATTTCCCGTCGCGATTCCCGCACATCGAGATACTGTTCAGAAGTCTTCGTTAATCGAACTTTTTGCGAAACGGAATGCGTCGGCATTTCGCGATTTCGAATGGCGCTGATGGTTTGCATAAATGCGTCACGCACACCAACCACATCTCCAACCAGCGTGCCAGCGATGGCCTTACGCAGAAACGCCTCACCAAACGGTTCTGCCCTGCTTGAGCGAAACGCCACGCCCCGCAAAATCAGCTTTCCGCTGTACGTCAGCAAGGCATAGTTCTTTGGTTCGTGCGAAAGCATCGCGGCGTATCGGCCTTCAAACTCAAGCTGCACAAGTGGCGGCAGCAACGCCGCGACTTCGGCAACAATTCGGCGTTCGTCGGCCTCAGTCCACGACTCCGGAACTGCGAAATACACGCCGTCGGTATCGGCTTCGAGCAACGTGACCCCGCGCGCAGCCAATTCGCGACACATCAGTGCCAGAGTTTCGCGACCGCGCCTGGTGACTTCGTTCGCAGCATGAACGTCGGCAAAACGTGTGAGACTGCCACCAGCGCCCAGGTATCCGTACGCTGAATTCACGACTAACTTCATCGCGGCCGACGTCGCTTCGTAGGTGTAGCGTTCAGCAGATCCGGCTTCAGCATTCTTAGCGCGCGTTTTCGCCGCGAGCCGTTGCTCAACCAGTCGATCAACCAGCGCAAGCATGGCGCCGAGTGTGTCGCGGGAGGGGCCAATGCGATATTGACGCATCAATGATGGATACAAACTCGCAACGTCGGCCTTCACTACGCGATGCGCTGCACCCGTTGCAAATAAGTGAAGCGCTGCGCCGGTGTGCGTTGTGCCGTCACCTTGCGCGAAGCCAGGGAGCGCCTGCCCTGCTCGTATGTAAGCGCGCACAAGCAGTGGATCGATCACACCCGTCGCGGCACCAGCATCGGCCAACCGTTCGTATCGGCGCGGCGCCATCCGCGCGAGTGCAAACGCGGCACCGCCAAGCATTCGTGCAAGCTGCTCTACCTCAATGACGTCGTCGAGCGCGTAGCGCCGAACGCGGGCCGGGTCGGTTTGAAAAGTGTGAAATATTTGATCGCCGCGAATGTATTCGCGTTCGGGCCCGGCAAATCCAAAATGACGTGCAATGGCTTTCAATCCGTGACTGGGCAAATCACGCGCCGAAAAATCGTAGCGACGAACTGCATCGAGGGTGTCGATCAACTCGCGCCCCGGGGCCACGTAGCGCACTCGGCGGCTGCGATCAAATTCACTGGGCGCACCGCGACGTGAACCGCGCGTAAGCAAGTTGCGATGTGACGTTCTTCCTAACTGCAGCGGAACTCGCAATTTTTGCGCTCGCGTATGCAGAAACGGGACGTCGAAACCGTGGAGATTGTGATTTTCAATCACGTCGGGATCGGCGTCTTTGATTATTGCAATCAGCTCACGTATCAACTGCGCTTCGCCCTTGTCATCATTTGTAGCGGACTCAATCGTTTTGAGCTCACCGTCGGGCAATCGGAATGCGACCATGAACATGCGGTCGACCGTGGCGTTTAATCCCGTTGTTTCCAGATCGAACTGCAATCGACGCAATTGATTGAAGCGCAAATCGCGAAAATAGGTTCGCCCGGTAGCTACCAGGTACTGTTCTTCGGGCGCGAGCATGAGCGCGGTGTTCTCATCCAGATCGCGAATGTGCTTGATGCTGCGACCAAGCCGGCGTGACGCGCCGTCGAACAACGCCGAAGTGAGCGATTGGGAGTCGGGACCGCTGACAAGAAAGCGCAGTGCACCGCTGCCTTTCAATTCGCGATACGTGAACTTCGTGGAAGCATCGCCTTCGAGGCCCAAGGCGGAGCCGAGATGTTGGAGATCGTGCAAGGCGTCAAGCAGTAGCCATGGGCGGAACGTCACCGATTCGCTGACGAGCGCACCCGATGCGCCAAGTCGACGCCACACAGTGCCTCGGCCACTGTTGTCTGCCCACACCGAGACGATACCCGGTGTTGCGTCCCACCCCCACAACCATTCATCGTGAACATCGTTGTCGGCGCGCATATTGTCAGAATGCTGCGTGCCATTTCCCGCTTTTGCAAGCGCGTTTAACTCTCAATTCGATGGTATGACTAACAGCCAATCGACGGGAAGGCCTGTGCGAACATTTGGACTCACGCACATGGCACTGCGCGTGCCTGATGTTGCGCATGCATTCGAATTC
>JBDUAX010000517.1:0-3296 GCA_040004455.1 Gemmatimonadaceae bacterium | reverse complement strand
GACGTGCTCTGATGGCTGCGAATCCCGATGTGATGGACAAACTCGTGTCGTTGTGCAAACGACGCGGTTTCATTTTCCAAAGCTCCGAGATTTACGGCGGTACGGGATCGGTGTGGGACTACGGTCCATTGGGTGTTGAGCTCAAAAAGAACGTGAAAGACCGCTGGTGGAACAGCATGGTGCGCAGTCGCGATGACATCGAGGGGCTCGATGCTGCCATCCTCATGCATCCGCGCACGTGGGAAGCGAGCGGTCACGTTTCAGGATTTGTCGATCCACTTGTTGACTGTAAAACGTGCAAGGGCCGTTTTCGTGCCGATAAACTGCAAGACGCCAAGTGTCTGCAGAAGCCAAGTAAGCGTCCTGGCGAGCACGATGCATGTCAACTGACGGAAGCGCGTCAGTTCAATCTGATGTTCAAGACGAGCATGGGTCCGCTGGAAGATTCAGCGAGCATCGTGTATTTGCGTCCGGAAACTGCGCAGGGAATTTTCGTCAACTTTTTGAACGTGCAGCAAAGCATGCGTCAGAAGGTTCCGTTTGGCATTGCTCAAATCGGTAAAGCGTTTCGCAACGAAATTACTCCAGGCAACTTCATTTTCCGCACACGCGAATTCGAACAGATGGAAATGCAGTTCTTCGTCGAACCGGGAACTGATATGGCCGCGTTTGAAGAGTGGAAAGAAGCGCGTATGCAGTGGCACATCGATTTGGGGCTCAAGCGTGATCGCTTGAATTTTCATCAGCATGCGGGCAACGAACTCGCGCACTATGCGCGCGCGGCGTTTGACATCGAATTCGATTTCGGTGGCACACTGGGCTTTCAGGAAATTGAAGGCATTCACAATCGCGGGGATTTCGATCTTACGCAGCACCAGCAATACTCGGGCAAGAAGCTGGAGTACTACGATCAGCAGGCGAACAGGCGCTACGTGCCATACGTCATCGAGACGTCGGTGGGTGCTGACCGCGTGACGTTGGCGGCGCTCGTCAACGCCTATCGCGAAGAGAGCGTTGAAGGTGAAGAAGAAGGTCGCGTGGTGCTTGGGCTTAATCGCGCCATCGCGCCAATCAAGGCCGCTGTGTTTCCGCTCACCAAAAAAGATGGACAGCCTGAATTTGCGACGCGCGTGGTAAACGATTTGCGCAGTAGCTTTACGGTGGATTACGATGAGTCAGGGTCCATCGGCAAGCGCTACCGCCGTCAGGACGAGGTCGGCACGCCTTTCTGCATTACCGTTGATAGCGAGAGCGCCGGTGGTGATAGTGTCACCGTGCGCGATCGTGATACGCTGGCTCAGGAGCGTGTCAGCACAAATCAGTTGGTCGGCTACATCGCGCAAAAGCTTCGTTAACGGATGACTTCACAGTTGAACCACCAGTCCTCGCGGCAATTACAAGAACGCGTAACGTCGATGGCGCCATCGGATGTGCTCGACGAAGCCGTGCGTTTTTTTTCGCGTCAAAGTGGCGTGTACTCGGCGTTTCCGGAAAAGCGTGGACCAACGCATGTGATGCTGCGTGGTCAGGGCGGCGAAGAGATTGCGATTGCCGCCTGGAAGACGGATGCGGGGACAATGGTGAGTGGGTCCACTTACCTGTTCGATCAACAGGTTGGACGATTTCTCGACGCGCTGCCTCCGACCAGCGCGGTGACATTGTGACCGCGCCATTTGTGACGTCGCTTGGTGTGCGAGCGGAAACAGTGCGATTGGTTGACGGTACCGCTGCCCGCGATTCTGTTTTGACCATACGCGTGCACGGCGCCGAGGTGTGGGATGCCGTTCGAGTGGAAGCGAACGCATCGACGCCAGTACGACACGTGAAGCAAGCGGCGCTCGCCGTGCTCATGCCGGATGTTGATGCGATCGATGGATTTGTGGTGAAGCTGGGCGGCACGGAAATTCGCAACGAAAACCTTTCCCTAACTGAAGCCGGCGTGAAAAACGGTGCTACGTTGCTAGTGATGTCGCGCAGAAGGCGCGCGGTTCGATGACCGCCGTTACTGGAGCTGCGACGAACGAAGGTCCTGCGCGTTCGCTGAGCGCCGAGTCGTTGATCTCGGCGGTGCAACGTTTGCGCACTGAAATCGGAAAGCGCATTGTCGGACAGGATCAGGTTGTTGAAGAAATCCTGATGGCGATGGTTGCGGGTGGACACGCGCTGCTGGTTGGTGTACCGGGACTCGCGAAAACGTTGATGATCAAGTCGGTGGCCGATGCGATGCGACTTGATTTTCGTCGTATTCAATTCACCCCTGATCTCGTGCCAAGCGACATTACCGGCACGGAAATTCTGGAAGAAGGCGCGAACGGTGCGCGCGCATTTCGATTCGTACGCGGACCAGTCTTCGCGAACATTGTGCTGGCGGACGAAATCAATCGCGCTCCACCGCGCACGCAGGCGGCGCTGCTGGAAGCGATGCAGGAACACAGTGTGACGGCGGCTGGTCAAACTATGCGTTTGCCGGAACCATTCTTCGTGCTCGCAACGCAGAATCCGATTGAGCAGGAGGGAACGTATCCGTTACCTGAAGCGCAGCTCGATCGATTTCTGTTTGATATTCGCGTGGGTTATCCAAGCGAAGCCGAAGAAATCGCAATTTTACGCGCAACGACAGGCCGAGGTGGAGCGCGCATTTCGCCCGTTTTTGATGCGGACGAAGCCATTGCTTTGCAGCGTCACGTGCGCGAGTTGCCGTGTGCTGATGTCGTGTTGCAGTACGCGGCGCAAATCGTTCGTTGCTCGCGTCCGGCCGAAGCAAAAGCGCCGGCGATCGTGAAACAATATTTGCGATGGGGTGCCGGACCGCGTGCCGGTCAGGCGCTAATACTCGGCGCGAAAGCGTGCGCATTGCTCGCGGGACGTGCGGCTGTTTCGCCAGCAGATATTCAGCGTGTTGCATTGCCGGTGATGCGTCATCGCGTATTGCTCAACTTTGCTGCCGAGGCCGAAGGCGTCGATGCGGAACGCATTGTGGCGGCGTTGATGGCCAGCGTACCGGCGCCATCGAGCGCGCTTTCGGCGTAGTTGAATCACGTGCGGACATGATTGACGCCTCGGTGACGCGATGAGTGTCGCAATGGGCGTCATGCTCGACGCGTTGCGTGGCGTGCGCTGGCCAACACGTCGTCCGGTTGCGGCTGGATTGCCGGGCACGCACAAGTCCAAACAGCGCGGTACTTCGGGTGAATTCACCGAGTATCGCTTGTATCGTCAGGGCGACGATCCGCGCCGTTTGGATTGGAAGTTGCTCGCGCGCAGCAATCGCGCGTTTGTGCGACTCACCGACGATC
>JBDUAX010000516.1:0-3299 GCA_040004455.1 Gemmatimonadaceae bacterium | reverse complement strand
CGTGGGTTCCTGTAGTATTGTTGCCGCGCGTTTGCGTTGTGGCTGAGAATCATGAATTGCAGTTGACATGGCTGCTACTCTGAATGCGTGTAGTAGTGATTCGGTGCACTGTGACAGTTGCGAGACCAGTGCTATTGCGAGCCCTTGCTCCCCCAGTGCGGCAATTCAATTCCGAACTGCTCTGCATACTCGGCATTCAACCGCTGCCAACCTTCGTTGCCCATCAGGCTCGGCCCAACCATTCGTCCAAGTGGCGAATCACCAAGCGATGCATCGAGTACGTCAAGGCAGATTTGCCAACCCGCCGCACCCATCGAGATGAACTGACGATTGATGTTGTGCCACAGTGTGAGTCGCGTTCCCTCGGCAACTGGTTCGAGTTCCCAACGCAAACTCTGATCGCCCCATGTGTACTCCAACAACTTCGGCGCTTCTGCTCGCTTGATTATTGTTTCCGTTATTGGTGCTTGTGGCGCGCCCACTGTCGTGAGTTTCACCTTGTTGCCCGTAATTCCCATGTTTGCATCGGCGTCGAACGGCGACCACTGTTGCAGCTGGTCGGGATCCGTCAACGCAGCCCAGACCTTCGCCGGCGCGTGATGAATGGTGCGCACGACCGTGAGCGTCCACGTGTCTCCCTGCTTTTCCACGTGCGCGATGTTGGCGGGACCCGGTGAGTAGCTGGCGCGATTCGTCATTTCTTTTTCTTCCTTGTCTTTTTCTTCGTTGGTGTTTGGCTCGCCATTTTGTCGAGATGGCGTTCGAGTAGATCGATGTGCTTTGACCACAGTTTGCGAAACGGCGCCAGCCACGCGTCGACATCCTTGAGCGACTCGGCGCGCACACGATAGACGCGACGTTGTGCGTCAATGCGCGCTTCGACAAAGCCCGCGTCGCGCAGCACGCGCAGATGCTTGGAAACCGACGGCTGCGACATGTTGAGTTGCTGCTCGATTTCGCCAACGGAGCGATCGGCCGAGGCGAGGAGGCTCAGGATGGCGCGACGGTTGGGTTCCGCGATGATTTCGAAGGTAGATTCCACGTGGGGTATATACTCTACACGGTATATACTTGTCAAGCCATGGATCATTCGCTCTCCAAGCCGCCTGTTAGGGCGCTGTTTGAAGTCCGGGCCAATTCATTTATGGCGTGAATGGATATCATTCACGCCGTGAATAGATTCGCAAAGGCAATCCTGAGTGCTGCGTAATCACCAGGCCGACGTGCTGCACGGTTCCAGAGTTGAATGCGTAATTGTCGATAACAATTCCGGAACAATTGGATACAAATGGACAAGGCGGCCTCCGCGAATCTTTTATATTTTTTGGTGAAAAATCAAAACGTCATCCCAATTGAAATGGGCCAGTACACAACTCTTCCAGACGTAATCGCCGTTGGCAATAAAGCAACGTGTGCTGCGAGTTCTGCGGAAAGTGCAAACCGTCCAATTGTTTGCTGAAGTCCAGCGACGAGGCGAAGGCCAATCAGCAATACGACGCCGTCCACATCAGCGCGATCATCCTGTATCCATTGCAAAGCCAGCACCGATCAAGCCGTACGGCAAAACTTGTGCGCCCTTCCGTTGTCCGACTATGCCATTCACAAGAATGTTGATCGATCGCAAATTTCCTGAGTGTCCATCCGTATTCGGCAGTCTCGCGCGACTCGGCAGCGACATGAACTCACCGTCGAGCCGCGTGCCGAAGCGAGCATTGGACTCATGCTTGTAAACGCCCAGCCGAATGAGCGGACCAACGCTGTTGCATTGGTCCAAAGTTCCTGTTGGCGCAGCAACCGAAATTTAGTCTTCCCGTGTCAAAATCGCGTTCAACGCCACGTTGATGTAATAGTTGGACCTTCCGACTTTCACTTTCTGCACGAAGCCGCCGCGCGACAACGCATCCAGATATTTTATCGCCGTTAATCGCGTGACACTCAAGTCCTGTTCCACAAATTCAATTTTTGTGTACGGATGCATGAACAGATTATTGATCAAGTCCTGACTGTAGAACTTGAAATTCGCACGAATGCGATGCTTGTAGTCCAGGAGAGCGACTTTGATATCGGTGATTGTTCGTATCGTTTGCTGCGCCGTGGCTTCAACTGCGGCAAGCACATACAGCACCCACTCCTGCCACTCTCCCGGCGCATCATCGTTGTCGCGCACCGCCTGCAACAAGCGATAATAGTCAGCCTTATTGCGCACGATGTGTTTGCTGAGGTACAGCACTGGAATATCCAGCAATCCCTTGTTCACTAGATACAAGACGTTCACAATACGTCCCGTACGACCATTGCCGTCGTAGAATGGATGAATGCTTTCAAACTGATGATGCGCGATTGCCATCTTGATGAGTGGGTCAACATCGAAGGCCAGATCATCATTGATGAATCGTTCCAAATCACTCATGAGCGGAACGATCTCATCGAGTGTTTGCGGTGGCGTGTACACAACGTTGCCTACGCCGTCCTTCAATGAAGTGCCAGGAAGCTTGCGATATCCGGCTTTGTTCCGCTCAAGTTCGGCTTGAACTGCGATTATGTGATTGGTGGTCAGCAAGCCGGTTGTTCGCACCAATTCATATCCAGCGCTTAGCGCGTGCGCGTAGTCACGTACTTCTTTTGCCGCGGGTGATGCAACGAGATCGGGATACGTAGCGCTTCGAAATAGTTCGTCATGCGTCGTAACAATGTTTTCGATGGCCGAACTGTCTTTCGCTTCCTGCAGTACGAGGGCGTTGATCAGAATGCTTTGATTGGGAATCGATGCCGCGAGCCCTTTCAGCTCGGCCAGCATGCGGCTGGCGCTCGCCATTTTTTTGAGAACTGCGGAGGTCTCGAACCGCGCGGTGTCGAGTCGCGTAAGCGGTCGAAGGGGCGCGACGGCGATTGGGTGGGTCAAGGCATGTCCTTAGAAGAGCCGGTCATCGCTCGATTAGGCTGTTGGATGCGCAGCTGATATGTATAAAAAATGGATGTTTTCTATACATATCGCATTAACACATATAAAAAATGCCACTTTTCTATACATGTCGCCAGTATACATATAGAATTTGGCTCAATTCTATGCATTTCAATGAACGACCGGTCCCAGCGGGGCCTCCTCTACTCCAATCTCAACTCCGTCGATCTTCCCGTCATCCGCAACCACACGGCAATCACAATCCCAATCCCCAGCCACACGCTTCCGCCAATTCGCGCGTTCAGGTCTGTACTTATCAACACATACGCAATCACCGCAAAGCCAATCAGCGGCGACAGCAAATGCAATCCAATTGAACCCATGCGCTTCTTGATGA
>JBDUAX010000515.1:0-3299 GCA_040004455.1 Gemmatimonadaceae bacterium | reverse complement strand
ACCCCTTCGCGCAGCAGTATGTCCGTAACTGACTTCAATGAAATGCCATGCGCTTCGAGCTGCGCGATCCCGCGCTCGGCTTCATCAACACCAACGTCAACCGCAACGCGAGCTTCGCCGTGATCGCGAAACGCTTCGATAGTGGCCGGTGGCAATGTGTTCACAGTATCCGGGCCCGCCAATTCTTCTACGTACATAACATCGCGATAGTCGGGATTCTTGGTGCTCGTGCTAGCCCACAACGGACGCTGTACCAACGCACCTTGATTCGACAATGCATCCCAGCGCGTGCCAGAAAATGCATTCGTAAACAAACGATACGCAAGTTTCGCATTCGCAATGGCGGCCTTGCCGCGTAGTGCGAGCAACGCCGCTTGACGGCCACTATCCATGTTTTCAGTTGCCGCCATTGTATCCAACTGTTTGTCGATTGCAGTATCGACACGGCTTACAAAGAAACTCGCGACTGATGAAATCTTCGCAATTGATTTGCCAGCAGCGACGCGGTCTTCAAGGCCCTTCATGAATGCTTCAATGACGCGAGCATGCGCATCGATTGAAAACAGCAGCGTGACGTTGACGTTGATGCCTTCCGCAGTGAGGCGACGAATCGCGTCGGCGCCCTCAACCGTTCCCGGCACTTTGATCATCAAGTTTGGCCGATCAACAACGGCCCACAATTTCTTCGCTTCCGAAACCGTTTTGTCAGCATTGCTCGCCAAATCTGGCGGCACTTCGAGCGAGACATATCCGTCCACGGCGTTCGTGGCGTCGTAGACGCCGCGAAACTTGTCGCAGGCATTTCTGACGTCGGTTGTTGCAACCAGCTCAAAGACATCGCGTGACGACGTGCCGGCTGGCACCGTCGCAAGCTGCGCATCGTAGGCATTGCCTTCCGCCAAAGCCTTTTCGAAAATCGAAGGGTTGGACGTCATTCCCGTGAGGGAATCGTCGCGAATGCGTCGTTCCAAGGCGCCATTGACCAGCATGGTGCGATCGATGTAGTCAAGCCAGAGGGACTGGCCGACGTCATGTAAAGCTTTGAGTCGATTAGACATAGACCTGATTGTTAGATCGGGATCGGCGGCTGCCGAGTGGGGCAGATTTGCGGTTTCTCGAACAAGGATGGTAACCAAGGGCGGCCCCTGCTCGTAAGTCGCGAAAATCTCGAATGGCAGAAGCAACAGGACTGCACGAGAGCTGCCGAAACTCATAGGTTCACCCGCGTTCTTCTCCGCCCCATTTGGGCCTGCCGCTTACAGCCAGGATTTTGCTGCCTCCACAATCCTCACGTTTTCCTGCATGGGTCATCGCATTGCTGTCGGTCGCCGCATCCGCGTCGGCTTGCCGTCATGCGACCGGAGGTATGCCTGCAACTGCCAATGAGTCGGCCGCATGTCAATCCCACTACGCAGCCGCAATCAATGATGTTCGCGGAGCGAACGCTCCTGCGGTCAACCCCGCTGCGAATTTTGATTCAGCTTGGTCAATGATTGCCCTCACTCACTGGGATACGAGTTACATCGACTTGAATTGGAGAGCAGTGCATGACTCACTGCGTCCAAAGGCGGCCGACGCAAAAACTGTTGGTGAATTGCGCGCGGTACTGACGACAATGCTGGGTACGCTCAAGCAATCACACTTTGTAATTATTCCGTCCGACCGCAGTGTTTCGCGTGACGGAGTGGGTTCGGCCGGCAGAAGCGGAATCATCGGGGCAACGGTTCGCGATGTGCGGGGGGCTCTCGTTGTCACAGCAGTGCAAAATGGCGGTGCCGCTGCGCGCGCGGGAATACGCCCTGGCTATCTGATCGAGACGATCGATGGCTGCCCGCTTGCGCCGAGGTTCGCCCAGATTTCGAGGAACGTCGATGAGCGGCGTTCGAAGCTCCAGGCCTGGCGATTCGCCACTACGATGCTCAATGGACCCGTCGGTGACACCGTTCAGATTACTGCGCGTGACGAACGCGGCAATGTTCGCCCGTTTGCCATAGCGCGGGAAAGTCAGCCGGGGGACTTCAGTAAGTTTGGAAACCTCCAGCCACTAGGGGCCAAGCTCGATTTTTACCGAAAGTTCGTAAAGGGCAAAACTGTTGGGGTGATCAGCTTTAATGTCTGGTCGACCATGCTTTCGAAACCTTTTGCGGCTGCTATGGATTCGTTGCGCAATGCGGACGCAATTGTGATTGATCTGCGAGGAAATTCCGGTGGCGTGGCGACAATGTCTCAGTCTGTCGCCGGGCACTTCGTTGACAGTGCGCTGACGCTCGGCACGATGTTTATGCGCGGAATTACCATGAATTACGACATCAATCCCCAGCGCGTGAACACAGCCAACCAGCGGGTGCAGCCGTTTGCCGGGCCAGTGGCGGTTATCGTAGACGAGTTGAGCGCCAGCACCTCGGAAGTCTTCGCGGCCGGGATGCAATTCCTTGGTCGAGCGCGCCTTTTCGGGGCGCAAACGGCCGGCGAGGTGCTCATGGCGGTCACGGAAAAACTGCCGAACGGCGATTTTCTGAACCACGCCGTTGGGAATTACCTGCTCCCCAATGGCAAGCCGCTGGAAGGGTCGGGAGTGACCCCGGACGTCGAGGTTTCCGTTTCGCGAGCCGCATTGTTCCAAGGGGGCGACCCCGCGCTAGACGAGGCGGCGGCTTGGGCCGCCTCGGCGCCAAAGCCAAAGCCAAGGGCAAAACTGGCACGAAATGTTCCGCAGCTGGACTAAAGCGCGATTGGCGTTTGAGTTGTCCCCTGGGCAGACCGATGCTTTCAGTCATCAAAGTCTTTCGTCAGTCGCAAATTGGCTGCTGGGGGGCCGCCATCACTTCGGTTGGTCGTCGCTTCACTGAGAACAGGAAATCCATGCACGTAGTAACGCGTTCAACCGCGGCTGCAGCGCTTCTGAGTTTGGCTTCCCAATGGTCTTTCGCGCAGCAGGCCGCGCCAAAGGCCGAAGAAATATTTGCGCGACATGTGTCCGCCATTGGCGGAAAAGAGGCAATTCTCAAAGTTACGTCCATCAAGACGATAGGAACCATGCAAATCGTTTCGATGGGGCTCAGTGCCCCGGTTGAGACAATTGAGGCCGCGCCCAATCGCATGTCTTCGAAGATGACGCTTCCCGGAGTCGGGTACGTCGCGAGCGGCTACGATGGAAAGACCGCTTGAAGTGAACCCAATGCAGGGGCCGCGCGTCAAGTCGGACAGAGAGACGTTGATGATGGCCGAGGAGTCTGACTTTTACGGAGTCCTGCTGTACTCGAAGGATCGCTACACGAGCGCGACAACGGTGGGTGCAG
>JBDUAX010000110.1:0-11133 GCA_040004455.1 Gemmatimonadaceae bacterium | reverse complement strand
GGCGCCGTAACACTGGTTCGAAGTTGTTCTATCTGAAAAACAAATCGGTCCGCGTTTCGAGATTCGAAGCGCGGACCGATTTGTTTTAATTCAAAAAAACTGCTCAAGAGATCATCTACGAATGTCGCTTTGGATCGGAGCAATCCGCGTGATCCGTTGGATCCGCGTTTCGCTGTTGCCGTTACACCGAACCCGGCGCATCGCCACTCGACGACGGCCCACTACTGCCCATTCCCGCCGCCGCAGACGCCGTTCGGAACGCATCACGGAACGCATCGGCCGCACGATTGATTACTTCACCGACAGAATCCACAGCCGCCTTGGCTTGAGCCGCGTAGTAGTCCCCCGCTTCGCGAACATCGTTTCCAAGTGGACGCGATTTTTCTTCGCCGCGACGCACGTAGTTGCCATCAATGATTTCCTGATAACCACCCGACTGCACCCAGCGCTGCAATTCGCCAACACGAACCGTGTGAAACGGATGTTCGCGCAACGCCGTGTTAAGCACCTTGAAAACGGAATCCCATCCATCGTTTTCCTCGTACTCGGCGGCCTGTGCGAGATAGGCGTCGAGATCGATTGAATCGCCGCTTTCGGCGCCGCCAGCCAATTTCAGAAATGACATCATGCTGGCGCGTGGATCTTGAGATCCCAACAATCCGGCGCGATCGGCCGTGAGTTCGGATTTGCGATGCCACTCGAGTAAGGCGAGTTGAAACGGCATCAATGCGATTGTCGCGAGCACCGGCAGCGCGCGTGCACCAAACGTCAGCAACAGAATTGCAATCGTGCTGTACGTCGTGTGGCCGCTCATGATGTGACCAACTTCGTGCGCGAGAATGAATCGCAATTCTTCACGATTGAGCACCAGCAGCATACCCGAATTGATCACAATGAATGGATTGTCGAATCCGACTGCACTCGCATTCACCAACGGCGTTTGCGTGACGTACAATTGCGGCGGCTCTTTGCCGGCCATTGGCCAATCGAGTGATTCCAATACTTCCTGATACAACGCGTGCATGTCGGGACGCTGCGTTGGCCCGACGCGAACCGCATCACCAAGAAACAGCAATCGCACACCGCGCTCGCCAAGAAATCCTGCAACCTTCTTCACGACTTCATCGAAGCCGGGAATGGAGCGCAACGTGTTCAAAGCAGCGCGGTCAGCTGGGTGTTCCCAGGAAACCGACGAAATCTGTGTCAATGGAACGCGCGTGGTCATCGGAATTGGCTCACAGGTAGGAGTACGAGTCCGTACGTGGACGATCCGGATCAGGTTCCGCGAACGACCGACGTTTTTGCTTTTCTAATCAAACCATCATCCGGGAACCGAACTTCCTTCTGAATTTCAGGCCAGCGCTTGCTCAAGGTCGGCCAACAAATCCTCGACGTCCTCCACACCGCAGGACAAACGAATCAACCCCTCTGTAATTCCGATTTCCGCGCGCTTTTCGATCGGTACTGACGCGTGCGTCATGGAGGCCGGATGGCTGATCAAGCTCTCGACACCGCCCAGGGATTCGGCCAGCGAAAAGACACGAACTTTGCGAAGGACCTTGTCGGCATTGGCTTTCGAACCCGTCTCGAGCGAAATCATGCCGCCAAAGCCGGACATCTGGCGTTTTGCAAGAGCGTGATGCGGATGTGAGGGGAGACCGGGATAAAACACGTTCCCTTCGCCAAGTTTTTCCGCGAGAAAGGCGGCAATGCGACGCCCGTTGGCGTCATGCTGTTTCATGCGGAGCGGAAGGGTCTTGGTTCCTCGTAGAGCGAGCCAGCAATCGAACGGTCCGGGAACAGCGCCGGCCGCGTTGGCAATGAATTGCAGTCGGGCCGCCAGGTCGTCCTCAAGAACGACCGCGATGCCGCCGATCATATCAGAGTGGCCGTTAAGGTATTTGGTCGTGGAGTGCCACACGATATCCGCGCCCAATTCGAGCGGTCGCTGCAGCACTGGTGAAGCGAACGTGTTGTCGACGATCAGCAGGGCACCCGCGCGCTTGGCAATGTCCGCCATCGCGGCCAGATCGGTGAGACGCATGAGTGGGTTGGTCGGTGTTTCGACCAGGAGCGCTTTGGTGTTCGCCGTTATGGCGTCCGCCACTTTTTGCGCGTCACTCGTGTCAACGTAGGTGAAAACGAGTCCGAAATGTCGAAGGATTTTATCGAAGAGACGGAAGGTTCCGCCGTAGACATTTTCCCCACAAAGGATGTGATCTCCCGAGCGGAAAAGCTTCATGATACTATCGAGGCAACCCATGCCACTCGAGAAGGCGAAGCCATGTCGCCCGTTCTCGAGCGTCGCGACATTGCGTTCAAGCGCTTCCCGCGTGGGGTTCTTGCCCCGAGCGTATTCGTACCCCTTGTTGACCCCCAGTCCTTCCTGCACGTAAGTGGAAGTCAGGTAGACCGGCGTCATGATAGCGCCGGCGAGCGGGTCGGGGCGCTGCCCCGCATGAATGGCGCGAGTGGAGATACCCGCGTTGAGATCTTCGTCAAAAATGCGCGTCATAATTTCTCTGTGGTTCGGAATGGCGACAGCGGGGAAGTTAACCATCGAACCGTTGGCGGGCGAGCGCGGCTCATTGAACGCAGAACGCTCACACCGCATCGCTCAACGTATTTCCAAAGACGTTCGGATGATACGATCTTCTCGATCACGCCGACGAATCCCGTTCCTCCAGATCCCAAGTCGGCAGCTTGATGTTGGCAGCGGCATTAACCTCGCGACGCTGTCTTATCGTTGATGATTCAGGAACACTCAGAACCGTGCTTCGTCGATTGATGGAAGCTGAGGGGTTTGAGTGCATAGAAGCGCCGTCAGGAGTCGAAGCGCTGGAGGTCCTGGAACGCGAAAACATCCCGCTCGTGTTGACGGACTTCCATATGCCGCGCATGGACGGCGGTGAACTTCTCCGGCACGTGCGTGAACGTTGGCCGCAAACCGGCGTGATCGTCATCACCGCTGTATCTGACGTGAACGACGCGGTTCGCTTTCTGGCCGAAGGCGCGCTCGAATACATCACGAAACCGTTTCGCATCGACGAAATTCGCGGACGCGTTGCGCAGGCGTTGGAAAAGCGCCGGCTGCTGCTCGAGAATGAAGCGTACCGCGTACAACTCGAAGAGCGCGTTGTGCAGCAAGCACGCGCCTATGAAGATCTCTTACTCGCATCGTTGCAGTCGCTGGCCGACGCACTCGAAGTGAAAGATGCGTACACGTGGGGTCATTCAACGCGAGTTTGTCGCTACGCGATGGCGACCGCGCGCGAGTTGGGAGTTGGCGATGAAATGCTTCGTCAAATTGAACTCGGCAGTCGCCTTCACGACCTGGGCAAGATTGGTGTGCGCGAGGCGATCCTGAACAAAGACGGCGCGCTCAGCCGAGAAGAGTACGCGCACGTCATGCAGCATCCGGTTATTGGATGGAAACTGTTGACGCCATTACTCCGCGATGCGCCTCACTCGCTCGCAATTGTGCGTTCGCATCACGAGCGCTATGACGGACTTGGCACGCCGGACGCATTAAGCGGAGAAATGATTCCGCTCGAAGCACGAATTACTGCGGTCGCCGATTCGTTCGATGCGATGACCAGCGGACGTCCTTATCGTGCCGGCATGAGCGTTGAACATGCGCTTTCCGAATTACAACGTTGCGCCGGCACCCAATTCGATTTGGCGTGTGTGAAGGCCTTTGAACGCGCATTGACTTCGGGAGCATTCCCGTTGCCTGATTGGCAAATACAGAAACCCGTGCGTAATAAACTGCTGGCTGCCGCCGCATAGCTCACGGGCGGTAAACTCAAATTCGAAACTCCGCATCTCTCGTTGACGTACAGCGCGAGATGCGTCTTTCTTTATGTCGCTTCTTCCCTGCAGTTCTTCTCGTCTTCGGTTGCAGCGGAGGCGTTGATAAACAGATCCGCGAATTGTCGACCCCACACTTTGTTCTGCACTATTACGGAATGGACACAGCTGCGACCAATGGGCTGATGCGGCACCTTGAATTGAACCGGACGCGAGTGATGAAAGACCTGCAGGTCGACTCGATGCCAATCGTGCAAATTTATATATTGGATGACAGCGCCTTTCAAAAACGGTGGGGCGCGACGATTGGCGGCAGTGGAATCAAGTTTCAAGTCAAGGCGCTGTCGAACGGCGTAAACGAGATCTACGTTTATGGCCCGATCGCAATCAAACATGCCGCCGAAACGCGTATGAACGTACTGCATGAATTTGCGCACGGTGTCACGCTGCAATTGGCGCTATCAAAAGGCGACAGCACTCGCATGCCCGGTCGCGGTGATTCCACAAATGCCAAAACACCCGATCGGTGGCTTTCGGAAGCAATTGCCGTGTATGAAGCCGGCCAATCAACCGATGTGAACTGGATTGGCTCAATTCGTCGTGGCGATTATCCAACCATTGCTGAATTGAACGATCCATCGAACAGTCTCATTTACGCAGTCGGCTATCGCATTATTGAATACGTTCGAAAACAATGGGGTGGTGACGCGGTTGTGAAATTGGTTCTCGCGCACGGCAACGTTCGCGTATTGCACGTGACTTCGGAAGAATTTGAAGATGGCTGGTATGATTGGATGGCAAAGCGCTATCTCATTATCAACCCAAAGCGTTTTGGAGAAAGTCGCTACAGCAAACGATTGAAACGGGAACAACACTAGCCAGTGCGACCGCTGCCGTCGACTACAAAGTGCGATGGCACCTTATAGGTCGCCAACTCCTGCTCGGCCCAGGCTTTCACGTTTGATTCGGTGACGTCGCCAGTAACACTTACCGCGATGTCGTTTTCGCGAACAGGGTGCGGAACGGCCGATGCTTGCACGTTTACAACTCCGGGCATTCGACTAATTGCTGCCTCAATTTCGCGTGGATAGATATTGAATCCGTTGCGGGTGAACATGGCCTTGATCAGCCCGCGGAAAGTGTACGTGTTGTCCTCGTGCTTAACGGCCAGATCGCCCGTACGCAGCCAGCCATTTCGCATTTCGAGCCCATCTTCTCCGCTGCTGACATAACCCCGAAACACATGCGGACCGCGAATGCAGATTTCACCTTCTGTTTCGTTTGGTAACTCGTCGCCGTTTGGGTTTTGAATTGTCACGTCCATTCCCGCGATTGGCGTTCCCATTGCACCGCGTCTGTTTGTCTGATCGTGTCGACTGAGTGTGCAAGCGGGTGCGGCTTCTGTGAGCCCGTATCCCTGACGGAGCTCAACGCCTGTCGCATCGAACCATTCAGTCTGCAGTTGCTCTGACACGGGAGCGCCTCCGGTCAAACACATTCGCAAATTGTGGTCGACAAATCGCCCATTGCCTCGTCGCCCTATTACTTGCAGCATTGAAAGGAACATCGAGGGAACACCCATAAATCGCGTGATCCTACTTTCCTCGATTACGTCGAGCGCTCGACCGGGGTGAAAGCGCGACATCAATGCGATGTTTCCTCCCCGAACGAGAGGAGACACAGCGCACACTATCAGCCCAAACAAATGCGCGAATGGCAATGCGCTCAGACATTTGTCATCACTCGTGTCGCCAAGTGCATCGGCCGACGCGTGAGCATTTGCAATCAGATTTCTGTGTGTGAGAATTGCGCCGAGTGGCCTACCGGCCATGGCCGACGTGTACACGATTACGGCTTCCTCATCGCGCCCTTCGACGTCCGTGCGACCGCTCAATGACAAGCCAAAGTGGTTGCCGAGGTCAACCGTGCGTGTCACGCCGTCAATGGAAACCTGGGCGAATAACGGAGCTTCGTCGAGCAGAGCAAACGCAATTCCTATTGGCAGGTGCGTCGCCAACTCAAGATTCGTGAACACCGCGCCGACATTGGCGTCCAGAATTTGTCGCACGATTTCTGGCCGTGAGGCGAGGGGATTTATGAGCACCGTGCCTCGTCCATCACTCGCTGCGAGCGCCGTCAGGTAAGCGCCCCCCGGTGGCAGGAGAATGGCCGCGCGCTTGTCGCTCAAAGCGCGCACTAACTGCACACTTCGGCTCAGCAGGCCGTACCCGGCAGCGAGCCATTGCTGAGCTTCTCGACCGTCTACGAGGCCGCCGCCGGCCGCCATTGCGAGAGAAAGTACGGACATCGGTTCAGACATGCGCACAGGTTAGGCCGGGCTGCATTAAATCGCCAGCGTGTGGATTTGTTCCACCTTTGTGACGTTGAGCACGATCGTAATAATGCCAACGACGTAACGACTCGACCATCTTACGCGTCTGCTGTAACAGGCCGCTAACAGGAGTTAGTGTGTCCAGTTGGGAGGCCGCACTCAACCTTGTACCTTATGCTCTTCACCGGAGACGCATGGATCTTGATGGGCTGATGGTCGGAGTTTCGGGGGTGCGCGGCGAAGTCGGGAAGGCATTAACTCCCGAGATCGTCAGCACTTTCGCTGCCGCGTTTGGATATTGGGCTACCCGTGATGGCCGATCGAAGGCCATTGTTGTCGGTCGCGATAGTCGAGTTTCCGGGCCCATGTTCACGCGATCTGTACACGCGGCATTGCAATCAGTTGGATGCAATGTCATCGACATCGGAATGGCGCCAACACCGACTGTTCAACTGGCTGTCGAGCATCATCATGCGGCCGGTGGATTAGCCATCACTGCGAGCCACAATCCTATTCAGTGGAATGCGCTCAAATTCATCGGGCCGCAAGGACTTTTCTTATCGGCGGATGAAGGCACAGCAATGCGTAAGTATCTCGACGCGCCAATTCCGCGCGCCGAGTGGAATGAGTTGGGAAAGATTGCGGATGACACCGGAGCCATTGCACGACACGTAGCACAAATACTCGCGTTACCGTTTCTGGACGTCGAGGGAATTCGCAGTCGTCGCTACCGCGTTGCATTAGACTGCTGCCACGGAGCTGGTGACACCATCATGCCGGTGATTCTGCACGAACTCGGATGCGAGTTGTTTGCGATTCACACTGAGCCAAACGGATTGTTTAATCGGCCACCAGAACCCGTCGCCGAAAATCTGATCGAACTTGAAGATTTGGTGAAGAGCACGGGAGCTGTAGTCGGCTTTGCGACTGATCCAGATGTTGACCGCCTTGCATTGGTCGGCAATCACGGCAAGGCGCTTGGGGAAGACTATACGTTGGCGCTTGCTGTCCGTACGGTGTTAAAGCACCGCCCGGGAACGGTTGTAACGAATCTGTCTACAAGTAGAGTTGTGAAGGATGCAGCAGATACGGCCGGAGTTGCGTTCAAGTTCGCAAAGGTCGGAGAAGTAAACGTTGCGCTCACAATGCGCGACGAAAAGTCGACCATTGGCGGGGAGGGGAATGGCGGCGTAATTCTTCCGGAACTGCACCTCGGTCGCGATGCACCATTGGCAGTTGCGCTCATTCTGCAGCTGTTGCATGAAGAGAACAAATCGTTGTCGGAGCTGGTAGAGGAGTCGCCGCGTTACGCGATTGTGAAGGACAAGCTGGACTTCGCAAACGTTTCGTTGGGTGCGGTCTACTCTGAATTGCAACAGACTTTTCCTGATGCCAGTGCCAACGTAGAGGATGGCCTGCGATTGGATTGGAAAGATCGTTGGGTGCATCTCCGTCCGTCGGGAACCGAACCCATTATTCGCGTGATTGCGGAAGCACCAACGGAAGCAGAAGCACGGGCATTGATTGCCGAAGCACGAAAGCCACTGGAACGACTCATGCAGGGAACGGCAGCAGCAACCAAGATGGATGCGGAAGCGGATGCGCTGGAAAGTGCAAACGCAAACGCAACCGTGATGTAATGCGCGGCCAGATCATCGCGTTTCAAACAACAGCCAAACCAAATTCACATGTGCGGAATCGTCGGATACGTAGGTAACAGAATCGCCACACCGGTGCTGGTAGAAGGGTTAAAGCGCCTGGAATATCGGGGCTATGACTCGGCCGGAGTCGCAATCATGAACGGCAAGGGCGTGGAGACACGCAAGGCTGCCGGAAAGATTTCGCGTCTTGAGGCGGTCGTTGCCGCGAATCCGTCGAACGGAACGTTGGGCATTGCGCACACGCGCTGGGCCACACACGGACCGCCAACGGAAACGAATGCGCACCCGCACATGAGCCAGGACAACACGATTGCGGTCGTGCACAACGGCATTATTGAGAACGCGACGGTGCTCAAAGCTTCCCTTCAGGAGCGCGGTTATGTTTTCCGCTCCGATACTGACTCCGAAGTACTCGCGCATTTGATTGAAGTCGCGTACGCGGGCAACCTCGAAGCTGCAGTGATTGAAGCGCTGCATCAAGTGGAAGGCGCGTATGGCATTGCCGTTATTTCGAGCCGCGAGAAGGACAAGATTGTTGCGGCGCGCAAGGGCAGCCCACTGCTGATCGGGCTTGGCGAAAACGAGTATTATGTTGCGAGCGATGCATCAGCCATTCTCGCGTACACCCGCGAAGTCGTGTACCTGGATGATGGTGATGTGGCGGTAATCACGCGTGATGGGTATAAGGTTCTCGATCTCGACTCCACTGCGCTCAACAAGCCAGTCAGTCGCATCGATTGGGATCTCACGCAGATTGAGCGCGGCGGTTACGCGCACTTCATGCTCAAGGAAATCTTCGAGCAGCCAACGACGGTGGAAAACACCATGCGTGGCCGTCTCATTCTCGAAGAAGGCTTTTCGAAGCTGGGCGGGTTGAACATCTCGCGCGAAGACCTGCTCAAGATCGACAACATTGTTATCACGGCGTGCGGAACAAGCTGGCACTCCGCGCTGATCGGCGAATTGATGATTGAAGAGCTCTGTCGCATTCCAGTGGAAGTGGAATACGCGTCGGAATTTCGCTATCGCAATCCGATTATCACGCCAAACACGCTTTGCATTGTCATTTCACAGTCTGGCGAAACGGCTGACACGCTCGCAGCAATGCGCGAAGCAAAGCGCCGCGGTGCACGCACGTTGGGCATCGTGAACGTTGTGGGATCGACCATTGCGCGCGAAGATGACGGCGGCATTTACGTGCACGCTGGTCCGGAAATCGGCGTGGCATCGACGAAAGCGTTTACGAGCCAGGTCATCGCATTGGCGTTGTTCACGCTGAAACTCGCGCGTCTGCGTGACTTGTCGGTGGAACGTGGCCGTCAGATAGCGCAGGCGCTCGCTGATTTGCCAGCGCAGATTCAATCGATTCTCGATCGCGCAGAAGAAATTGAAGAGTTGGCGGAAGAGTTCAAGCGCGCGCAGAACTTCCTGTATCTCGGACGTGGCTACAATTTCCCGGCTGCGTTGGAAGGCGCACTCAAGCTCAAGGAAATCAGTTACATCCACGCTGAGGGTTATCCAGCCGCCGAAATGAAGCACGGACCCATTGCACTCATCGATGAGATGATGCCAGTGGTTGTCATCGCGCCACACGACGCCGTGTTCGACAAGATCACGTCGAACATTCAGGAAGTAAAAGCACGCAAGGGGAAGATCATTGCCATCACGACTCGCGCTGAACCTGCGTTGGCCGGCTTGCTCGATTACGAATTCCGCATTCCTGAAACCGTCGATTTGCTCACACCTGTTTTGGCTTCAGTGCCGCTGCAGTTGTTGGCTTACTACATCGCGGTCAAGCGTGGTTGCAATGTCGATCAACCGCGTAACCTCGCGAAGTCCGTGACGGTTGAGTAAGCATCGTCGCCGTTCGGAAAACAAAAGGGGCCCGAAGCAACTCGCTTCGGGCCCCTTTTCGTTTTTACCTGTCAGTTGACTACGGAACCAGCACTGAATCAAGCTGGCGTCCGACGTGTCCGACGATAAATCCGCCGTCTTCCGACGACGTGAAGTAAACACGCAGGCATGTAGCGGGGTTTTCTCCGCGCCGCAGCTGATCGAGACAGTCGACTTCGTGATCGGCAGCGCGGAACGTGTACTGATCGCGCTGACGACGTACGCCTGGTTCGTATGGACCTGGAACGAACTCAACGTCCATTTCCGCAAACGCTTCTTCGGTTGTCTTGTACAGCATGCGATCACGCCGTTTACGTGCGATTTCGCCGAGTGCCTTCATATAGCGCCAGGCAGTGGCGGCGTCAGGGAACAGTGACTCTTCAGCGGCCTTGAGCGCGGTCGGCAGGATCTCGAGCGCATCGGGATACAACGCCTGCGCGCGCTCCACTGCTTCGAGTACTGACTCTGGGGCGTCGTTGACCGGACGGGTAACCGGCTGCCCTTCGCGCATTGCAGCAAGGTTGGTACGCAGTGCACGAACGTTGGTGCGCTCATACGCAAGCTGCGTACGCATTTCGATGAGGCGTTCGCGGGTGCGCGACAGCTCGCCCTCGGCCTGACGAAGGCTGGTGTCGTAGGCCTTGAGCATGGTCGCCAAATGCGTGGCGTCTCCTTCAATGCCAGCGACCGCGTCGAGCATATTTTCTTCGGGGGTTTCTTCGTCGGCGTATGTGGCTGAGCCATACATCGCGGCGCGTTGGTCGCGCAGGGCCTCAACCGTAACGTCGTCGGGAATTTGCCGTTCGACCGACACTTCGGCTAACCGCTGCACGAGACGGCGACGTTCGCCCGGAAGGGCCAATGCGCGCGCCAGGACAAGCGGATGCTGGAATGGGTCTGACTCGAGCGAGAAACCCGGCAGATAGGCGCGTGCCGAACCCAGAAAGACACTGCGAGCATGTCCGCCGACGGCATCGGAGAGCGCGAACGTATCTGCATGCCGCAACACGTAGCTGGCTCCCAGGCCGAAGATCTCGGCGCCGAACGCTTCGGGGGGAATGACATAGCCGCCATCTGGCAATTCTGTCAGCAACAGAACGGGCATGGTGCGGGCCGGATCGCAGAGCACATAGCGAACGAACGCTTCGAGCGTGCTGCCTTCGAGCTGCGTTGGCGTTTTCTGCAAAGGTCCGTCGTTTGACACGAGAAGGAAATCGCGGTCGAGTTCGGTCAGCAAACGCGGTGGGCGAACAGGGGGCGTTACACTATGTGGCGTTCCGCCTGTTGTGCCTATGCGAATGTTCAAACGCCGTGTGGTTCCGGTAATGGAGGGCGTTTTCACATAGGTCAAATGTGTTGACCATTGAATAGCACGATCGACTGGGTCGGGTTCGTGCAGCACAAGGTCGGCGAGGGCAGTGCCGTCTTCAATGAACG
>JBDUAX010000514.1:0-3302 GCA_040004455.1 Gemmatimonadaceae bacterium | reverse complement strand
ACATCAACGACTTCGAACCAATCGTTGGGCGCATTCACCAACCACCGCCAGTGCACCAAACATTTCAAGGCGACGGATTTGTTATCTGTTCGTTCTGCCCGCGTCCATTCGATTTTGACAAGAACGCTGTGCCGGCGCCGTACAATCACAGCAACGTCGACTCCGACGAAGTGTTGTTCTATGCGTCGAGCGAGTTCATGAGCCGGCGCGGCATTGAGTTCGGTTCAATCACGCATCACCCCGACGGCATTCCGCACGGTCCGCACCCCGGACTCACGGAAAAATCGATCGGCGCCAAGGCCACGGACGAAATTGCAGTAATGCTGGATTCATTCCGTCCACTGCGCGTTGCGAAGCCGGCAATGACCTTTGAAGATCCGAACTATCATCGCAGCTGGATTGACGCGCAGCACGCGCAATTCAATCCGCCAACTTCCTGATTCCACCGTCACTGCAACTGCTCCGTCATGCCACGATTCTCTGCACGCTTCGCTGGTTTTCCAGTCTATCCGCTGGCGCACATTCCTGCACGAAAGAAGGCGTTGCTCGAAGCCGGCATGGATGTTATCGACTTAGGTGCGGGTGACGCTGATCTCGCACCGCCTCAGGCAGCCGTCGAAGCGCTGCAGAGAAGTGCGACGGTTCCATCGTTGCAGCGTTACGGTTTTGGACTGGGCCACGTGCCGT
Source organism: Gemmatimonadaceae bacterium (assembly GCA_040004455.1). Taxonomy (GTDB): domain Bacteria; phylum Gemmatimonadota; class Gemmatimonadetes; order Gemmatimonadales; family Gemmatimonadaceae; genus Gemmatimonas. The sequence continues at coordinate 2,615 of JBDUAX010000514.1, read as the reverse complement.
ATCGCCACGCAATTGTGAAATTCATGAAAGAACGGTTCAATCAGGACTTCGATCCGTTCACCGAAGTCGTTCCGCTACTCGGCAGCAAGGAAGGGCTCGCGCACCTCGCGTTTGCATATGTTGGTCCGGGTGACGTTGCGATTATTCCCGAGCCCGCGTATCAGGCCTACCTCGGTGGCACGCTGTTGAGCGACGCAACGCCATACACGTACGCGCTGCGCCCTCGCACGAATTTCCTGATTGAGTTGGATGAAATTCCCAAAGACGTGCTCGCGAAAACGCGCGTGCTGTATCTCAACTACCCGAACAATCCAACGGCTGCCATTGCGCCCAGGGATTATCTTGAACGCGTCGTAGCAACATGCATTGAACGCGACATTCTCTTGGTGTACGACAACGCGTATTCAGAAATGGGTTTCGACGGCTACGTGCCGCCCAGCATTTTTGAAATTGACGGCGCGCGGGAAATCGCAATCGAATTTCATTCGTTGTCGAAAACGTACAACATGACTGGTTGGCGTTGTGGCTGGGCCGTTGCCAAGCCAGAAATCTCAGCTGCGTTGACCAAGGTAAAAGGGTTTACGGACACCGGTCAGTACATGGGCATTCAAGCAGCCGGCGTTGCCGCCATTGAAAGTTGGGCTTCGTTTGTACCGGAAAATCTCAAAGTATTCGCCGAACGTCGTGATGCAGCGGTTGCGGCGTTTCGGGAGAACGGCTTCACCTGCCAGATTCCGAAAGCCACGATGTATTTGTGGTTGCCGCTTCCTGACGGAATCGCCAGCAAGACATTCGCTGATAAACTACGCGAAGAAGAGGGCGTAATTGTCATGCCCGGATCGGGATTCGGTGAAGGAGGCGAAGGATTCTTTCGCATCTCGTTCATTCAACCCCCAGCTCGCCTGGCCGATGCCGCCGTTCGCGCCGGCAAAGTGCTGCGGAGTTTACAATCGGCGTCGTGATGCGATTTCGCCTGGCGCTACTTGCGAGTGCAACGTTGCTCGCCACATCGCAGTCGTTGGTCGCGCAAACCAAACGCGCTACGCCGCCGAATATTGCTGCGGCGCCTGTTCCGCCGCCGCGCCGCGAAACGGCTCCCTTGCCGCCGCCATTGCACGAGTTTCGCGGTGTTTGGGTAGCGAGTGTTGCGAACATCGATTGGCCGTCAAGGCGAACGCTTTCAACCGCCGAATCACAAGCGGAATTGCTCGCCATTCTCGACCGCGCCCGGGCAATTCATCTGAATGCCGTGGTGTTGCAAGTGCGTCCGGCGGCCGATGCGTTGTACGAAAGCAAGCTCGAACCGTGGTCAGAGTATCTCACGGGCGCGCAGGGCAGGCCACCTAACCCGTATTGGGATCCGCTCGCGTTCGCCGTGAAGGAGGCGCATGCTCGCGGCCTCGAGTTGCACGCGTGGTTCAATCCGTACCGTGCGCGAAACGACGATGCGAAGAGCCCGCTCGCGAAATCTTCATTTGCACGAACGCACGCGTCGATGACCAAGGCGTACGGCAAAGCGCAGTGGATGGACCCCGGCGAAAAATTTGTTCGGGAACGCACGCTGCAGGTTATTCTCGACGTCGTTAAGCGCTACGACATCGATGGTGTGCACATTGACGACTACTTCTATCCGTATCGCGTTGCCGGCAAACGCGGAGCGTATCTGCAATTTCCTGACGCCACGAGCTGGAAGAAATATCAGCAGAGCGGTGGTAAGCTTGAGCGCGACGACTGGCGCCGCGAGAATGTGAACATGCTTGTGAAGTCGCTGTACGAAGGCATTCACAAAACAAAACCGTGGGTGAAATTCGGCATTAGTCCGTTCGGAATTTGGCGTCCAGGCAATCCTGAACAAATTCGCGGGCTCGACGCGTACACCGAACTTTATGCCGATTCTCGGAAATGGCTACGCGAGGGTTGGCTCGACTACTTCACGCCGCAACTCTATTGGCCGACAACGGCAGTTGCACAATCGTACGGTGCTTTGCTGGGGTGGTGGGCCTCCGAAAACGTCATGTCGCGACACCTCTGGCCTGGCAACTACACCACACGCGCCGGTGGCGAAGGGCGCAGCGCATTCACGGTCAGCGAACTGATTGAGCAAATTCGCGTCACGCGGCTGCAGGCGGGCGCAACCGGCAACGTGCACTTCTCAATGGTGTCGTTGATGGCGAATCAAGCGCACATGAACGATTCGCTGCTTGCGGGGCCGTACGCCCAGGTTGCGCTCGTGCCCGCGTCACCGTGGATCAAAATTCCACCACCGGTAACGCCGCAGCCAGTCATTGCGTATTCCAATGGTGAACGGGAATTGCGACTACTTCCTCAGGGGGACCAAGCGCCTTGGCAATGGCTGGTGCGTGCCCGTGTGGACACCGGCTGGATTACTGTAGTGTTGCCAGGCAATCGCGCGAGTTGGCGCATTCCCAGTCTCGAATTGCCAAGCACTCTTGCCGTTACGGCAATCAATCGCGCGGGTGAAGAAAGCGAACCAATTTCGGCGTTGCCGGTTCCTCAACCTGCACCATCAGACGGAACTCGGAACGGAGGGCGCAATCAGTGAGCGAAGCGCGGCGCAATTTTTTCTACCAGCAAACCGACGGCATTCGGATAAC
>JBDUAX010000109.1:0-11199 GCA_040004455.1 Gemmatimonadaceae bacterium | reverse complement strand
TCGAATCTCCACTGGGCATCGTGGAGATGATGAGTGCGGAAGACAAAACCGTCGCTGATTCTGTTGCAACGCAATTGACTTCAATCGCCCGCGCTGTCGAAGCCGCCGAAACCGCCTTTCGTGCGGGTGGCCGTCTGCTTTACGCGGGCGCGGGCACATCCGGGCGCCTGGGCGTGCTCGACGCCAGCGAATGTCCACCAACATTCGGCACCGATCCGCGCATGGTGGTTGGCATTATTGCCGGTGGCGATACTGCGCTTCGCAATCCAATTGAAGGTGCGGAAGACAGCTTGCCCGACGGAGCCGCCGCGATCGACGCGCACCATGTTACCGCGCACGATTTCTTTGTTGGCATCGCAGCCTCAGGAACAACACCGTTTGTGCAAGGCGCGCTGCAACGCGCTCAACAATTGGGTGCCACAACGGCACTCATCGCGTGTTCACCGCCACCGGCAAGCATGCTCGCGCACGTGAACATTCCCATTGTTGTCATCACCGGCGCTGAGGTTGTTACTGGTTCAACGCGACTCAAAGCAGGAACAGCCACGAAGATGGTGCTCAACATGATCACTACCGGCGCCATGATTCGCATTGGTAAGACATGGGGCAATCTCATGGTCGATGTGCGTGCATCCAACGTAAAGCTCAAAGAGCGCGCACAGAAAATGGTGATGCATGTTTGCGGCATTGATTCCGAAGCCGCCGACGAATTGCTCGTGCGCGCCAACGGCCAGGTGAAACTCGCCATCGTCATGCAGTCGTTGAACATCAACGCCGCCGACGCGCAACAACGCATTGCCGACGCGCGCGGAGTTATTCGAAATGTGCTGCCAATTGCTCCACCACCAATCGCATGAGTTCCCATTCAACTGAATCTCCAGCGCCATCGCGAGTACTCGTTGGTCTCATGTCGGGCACCTCACTCGACGGAATTTCGGCCGCCGTTGTGCGCTTCGACGAAACAGACGGCAAAATCAAATGCGAATTGCTCGCGTTTGATCAACGTGACTACAACGCCGCCGAACGCGCGCGCCTCGAAGCCGCGATGACCAATGCCAGCGCACAGGAATACTGCCGCTTGCAAGTGGACATGGGAAATTGGCTCGCCGACGCCGCATTGCGCGCGCTTTCACACTCGTCAGTGCCGCGAACTGACGTAGCCGCCATAGCCTCACACGGCCACACGATCTGGCACGAACCGCTGCACAGCACCTGGCAAATTGGAGACTCGGCAACGATCGCCGAACGCACCGGCTGCACCGTCATTTCCGATTTCCGAGCGCGTGACGTTGCCGCTGGCGGGCACGGAGCACCACTCGTTCCAATGGCAGATGTCACGCTGTTCGCTGCATCGGAGAAATGGCGCGCTCTTCAAAACATTGGCGGCATTGGCAACGTAACGGTCGTGCCACCACGCGAAACAGAAAACCCCATCGACGGTGTTCGCGCATTCGATACTGGGCCTGGCGTCGTCATCGTCGACGGCGTATCGCGCATCCTCTTTCCTGAATTGCCGTACGATGTTGATGGTTTGCATGCACTCGCCGGCCAACCGGTTCGGGAAGTAGTCGATCGCATGCTGACCAACGGGTTCTTCAGCGCCGAACCACCAAAGAGCACCGGCCGCGAACTATTTACTCGCGCATACATCACTGCATTCATTGCCGCTTGCGCCGAGCACGGAGCGACCGACAACGACGTTATCGCATCAGCCGTCTCGCTCACTGCGCGCAGCATCGCCAAGCAATATCAGCGTTTCCTTCCCGAACCAATCGCTGACGTGGTCATATCGGGTGGGGGTGCCGTAAATCCCGCCATAGTAGCCGCGCTCAGGACCGAACTCGCACCACTCCCGGTCCACCAGTTTTCCGACCTTTTCTTTGACGGAGAAGCCAAGGAAGCCGTCGCTTTTGCGTTACTCGGCTATCTTCATCTCACTGGTCGAACTGGCAACGTGCCGCGCGCGACCGGAGCTCGTGGTTCGCGCCATTTGGGCGTGATGACACCCGCCTGAGATTGGCATGACCGACGCTTCTGCAAGTTCAACTTTAAGCGCTACTCCTTCCGACCCGCGCCGAGATTTGGCGCAGTTGCTTATTCCGGCTATCCCATGGAGTCAGGGCAGCGGTTTTGGCGACGCGCGACCATTGATCAACGAAGCGCTCGCCTTGGGGGTCGGCGGATTTCTATTGCTGGGCGGCGAACAGGATGTCGTGCGCGCGCTCGCGAAGGAGTTGCAACTCAAATCGAAGCACCCGTTGTTGATTGCGGCCGATCTTGAGCGTGGTGCAGGTCAACAGTTCTCCGGCGCAACGGGATTGCCTCCGGTTGCTGCAATTGCTGCGGTTGGCGACATCGAATCACTCAAGCGCGCTGCGCGATTGACTGCCCGTGAAGCGCGCACAATGGGAGTGAATTGGAATTTGTCGCCGGTTTGCGATCTCGATTTATTCGATGACAATCCGCTGCTTGGCACGCGCGCCCTAAGTCGCGATCCGCGCAAAGCGGGGCAACTCGCAACGGCGTGGGTTGAAGCATGTCAGGCGGAGGGTGTGCTCGCGTGCGCGAAGCACTTTCCCGGTTCCGGCCGCGCGTTGAGTGACGCTCACGTTGAATTGCCAGTCATCGAAGCGAGCGCTGAGATTATCAAGGATCAGGATCTCGCGCCATTTCGCGCCGTGATTTCTGCAGGCGTCGCCAGCATCATGACAGCGCACGCCGCGTATCCAGCGCTCGACCCAAGTCGCGTTCCTGCAACATTATCGCGCGAGTTGTTACAATGGTTGCTGCGACAGCAACTCAAGTACGACAATCTCATCGTTGCCGATGCGATGGATATGGCCGGCGTGCACGAAGATCGCACAGGGGCTGAATCGGCAGTGCAGGCCTTGAGAGCTGGTTGCGATGTGTTGCTGCAACCGGGTGATCTCAATGAAACACTCGATGCGTTGGTTGCGGCACTGGCATCCGGCGCGCTCGATCCTGATCGCGTTCGTCAATCAGTGCGGCGTCGTTTGAAGTGGGCGCAGTGGGCATCACCACCAAACGATTGGCGTCGACCAAGCGGCGCAGATACCGCGTGGGGTGCGTTACTCGCCGATCGTGTTATCAACGTACAGAACGGCCCACTCCCGCCAATTGGTGGTATCACCGAAGTCATCATCATTGACGACGACGAAGACATAGACGGCATTCGGCCGGAACGCACGTTTCTGCTCGATGCGTTGCGTGTTGGTGGCACAGATGCCCGCGCAGTTGAAACGCCGACCACCGCGAGCGGTGGACCGCTGGTGGTGGCGTTGTTCGCGGACTATTTGCCGTTCAAGGGGCGCACGAAACTCAAGCAGGACTCTGTTGACCGAATTACGCGTGCCAAAAGGCAAGCGGCCGATTTACAACGAGAAACGATTTTGCTGGGGTTGGGCGATCCGCGCTTTGCGAATCAAATCAATCAGGGTGTACCGACGGTTGTTGCTTGGAGCGGTGATCGGGTTATGCAGCAGGCCGCTGCCCGCGCGATTCAGAAAACCAGGAAAATGTAAAACCTTTCGCCTTACGGTTTGGCGAAGAACGTGCGCCACACCATGAATATTGTTGCAATAACCGCCAGCATTATCAGTGCGAACATAATTGGTTGTGCTTTTTTCCGACGCTCTTCCAGTACTTCTTCGTCTGTACCTGAGCGCGCATCATTTTCTGCGTCGCGGGCGCGTGCAAATTCTTCTTCAATTGTCGCACGGTTCACACTCGGCAATCCAAACATCGGCGTTGGGTCGCTCTTGAACGGCGTTGGTCGCGTACGCGGAATGGCGGCTTCTTCTGCCGCCAGGGTTCCTGCGAGTGGGAACGGACGATGTCCGATTTCATCACCGTCGGCGGCGGGCAGCAATCCGTTTCCTTCAAAGTGGGCTGCAATGACCGTGATGTTGTCGTGTCCCCCTTCTTCATTCGCGCGATCGACAAGCTTGTGACACAACGCTTCAACGTCGCGAATTTCAGTGGCCAATTTTGCAATTTCGTCGCCACGAATCAATCCTGATAATCCGTCGCTGCAAATGATGAGCGTATCGCCGCGACGAACTTGTTGAAACGTCAAATCAACGGTCACGTGTGAGTCGGGCCCCAGCGCCTGCAAAATAATGTTGCGTCGATCGCTATTCTCGGCTTCCTCTGCCGTCAATTCACCTGCTTCAACCAATCGTTGCATCAGCGATTGATCTTTCGTGATCTGAATGGCCTTCGCATTTCGAATCATATAGGCTCGGCTATCGCCGACCTGGGCCAGGTACAATCGATCCCCCAAGAGCCCGGCTAACGTCGATGTCGTGCCCATTCCGCGGTGTTCGGCATATTCGCGGGAATGCTGATGAATTCGCGAATTGGCCTCTTCGGTGGCGTCACGCAGCACCGTCGCAAAGGATTCAGCGTTGAGGGATGCCTTGCCATCCCAGTGAGCCTGAAGCGATTCGAGGATGGCTTCGCGAGCCATACTGCTGGCCAATTCCCCCGACGCGGCGCCCCCCATTCCATCTGCCACCAGGAACAAAAGGCCATGCGACCCTGCCACCAACGCCCTTGGTACCGCTGAGCTCGCATCGAACTCAACTTCTTGTGCCGCATCGAGTTCCGCCACCAGGAACGCGTCTTCATTGTGCTCACGTGACTGGCCTACATCTGTCAATGCAAAAACACGGACCACAACCTGATGGTTGCCGTCCGGGAAGGAATCTGAGGAGCTGGGGACTGATGCCGTCACGAGTTCATGAACGGTCCGCGTGCGTCAGATGCTGGAAGTTGGCGGGAGACCTTTCTCGTCACTACGGAGAGGTACGCCCCAGGTTCCGGCAAATCCAGATTTTGTTGTGGGCAGATTTCGGGGTGTTTCACGAGCGGAAAGATGCTTGCCTGCATTAGTTGGCGTCAAATACATGGGCTAAACTCGATGCAGCTTGCTTTACTGAAAACTGCCCTACGGCGAGCTTGTTCATATGAATTCTCACCCAGGACGAACGCGGTCGGAACGTCGTAGCAATATCACGCGAGCACCACAGCTATCCATTGGCGCGATGTTGCAGGCATTGCTATTGGCGACCGGCTGTGCGGGCGCACCAATCACGCCGGCCGCTTCACCGACGATCGCATCTGCAGCGCCACCAACTGGGTCTCCAGTTCGCGCGACAGCGTCAACGCAGAAACCAATCGGCGCGATGTACACTGGCGAAACCGGCTTGCCGCCGGTGCCGAGGGTGAGTGGTGCGCCACTAAATCCGCGCGTGCAGTATCCGGCGGAGAATCAACTGGTCGCCAGTCGCGATTCGAATTTCATACTGGGCAGCATTGGTTCAGGCGATGCGTCGCTTTCGATTAACGGTGTTCCCGTCGCGGTTGCCGCCAATGGCGCGTTTATCGGATGGTTGCAGAATCCGCCGGCCACAAACCCAACATACGAACTTGTTGCAGCGCGCGGTGCGGACACGGTGCGTCGCACGTTACGCATACGCATGCCAATTCGCACGCCACTGCTCGCGACAGGAAAACTGCGCGTCGATAGCAGTTCAATTTCGCCGAACAGTCGCTCGCGCATGCGCGGAGATGAACTTGTTCGTGTGAGCGTGCGCGCGCCCCTTAACGCAAAGGCCTGGTTGCAGATTGATACCACGCGAATTGCGATGGTCACTGCGTCGCTCACGCAATCAAACATTGATCGATCAGCACACGGCGAACAAACACTATCGTTGGATGTTGCGTTGCCCGCGAATGAAGATGTGGGGGGAACGTTTTATGTCGAAGTGCCGGCACAACGCATCGCAAATCCGGTTCGCGGCAACAGCGCGGCCGTTGCCCGTGTGATTGTTGGGCGTGGATCAGACACGGTGCGGCTGGCGGTGTCGCCGCCAACACTCGTCGATCCAATGACGCGAATAGTTGGCGTGCTGCGTCCGCAGGCGAAGTTCGAAAGTGATACTGATCGTGTAGTGAATGCGCGACCAATTCCGGAAGGCACCTACAAGTGGTTGTTGTTGCCTGGAACCGTGGTCGAGATGACGGGAAAGCAGGGCAGTTTCACGCGCGTGCGACTCGATTCGAATCTCGAAGTGTGGGTTGAGAACAACGACATCGTGCAGCTGCCCGAAGGGACGCCAATTCCACGCCGTTTGTCCGGAGGACTTCGCGTCATTCCAGCAAAAGACTGGGCCGACGTAATCATTCCCCTCGGCGAACGGCCGCCGTTCATCGTTGAACCCGATGGTCACACGTTGATGTTGACGCTGTATGGATCGCAAATCAATCCGGATATCTCGCCAATTATTGGCAACGACACGCTCATCAGGCAGATCAGCTGGGATCAAGTTGCAACCGATCGCGTGCGAATTGAGTTACGGCTATCGCAAACTGTGTATGGCTGGCTGTCGCTGTGGGATGAAACTCGTCACGCGCTTGTGTTGCGTGTGCGACGATTGCCGACGATCAATCCGGACAAGCCACTGGCAGGGTTAACGATTGCTGTTGATCCGGGTCACCCACCCGCTGGTGCAACGGGGCCGACTGGTTTGTACGAAGGGGATGCAGTGCTACCGGTAGGCGAATTGGTTGCCCAAATGTTTCGTGATAAGGGCGCGACTGCCATCATGACGCGCACGACCAAGGCGCCAGTTGGATTGACGGAGCGCACTGTGACTTCACGCCGCGCAAACGCCAATGCATTTATTTCAATTCACTTGAACGCGTTTGGCGACGGCACGAATCCGTTCAGCAACAATGGAACGAGCACACTCTTTTTCCATCAGTCGAGTGAGCCGCTGGCGCGCCCGGTTCAACGCGAACTGCAAAAGCGTTTTGGATTGCGTGATTTAGGAGTGCACTATCAGAACCTCGCGGTCGCGCGACCCACCTGGTATCCGGCAGTGCTCACTGAAGGTGTGTTTGTCATCATGCCTGAGCAGGAAGCGGCCATGCGTGATCCGGCATTCTTGCGTCGGTATGCCGAGGGAATTGTGGCGGGGTTTGAGCAATACTTTCGCGATTTGTCCAAGCAGTGAGCAATCGAAGCACCGTGCGAGTGATTGCGTTGCTGGTGCTGATCAGCACTGCACTATTCGGTTCGCGCATTCATGCGCAGGTAAACCCACACGGAAGTGTGCGCACATACAAAACCGCACATTTTCGCATTCATTTTCCAACTGAACTCGATTCGCTGGCGCGGAGCGCGGCGGTACACGCGGAAGAAGCGTGGCGGAATCTCTCAACGGCGTTTCCTGCACCAGCCGGGCCGGTTGACCTGCTATTGCAGGACAATGTCGATCTCACGAACGGTTTTGCTCAAACATTTCCGAGCAATCGCATCACGATTTACGTGCTGCCGCCGGTGGCACTCGCTGAGTTGCGCTTTCACGACGATTGGTTGCGGTTGGTCATTACGCACGAACTCACGCACATTTTTCATATCGATCAGGCGCACGGTTTGTGGCGCGTTGGCCGCACAATATTCGGACGGAGCACCGCACTGTTTCCCAATTCATTGTTGCCAAGTTGGGTGAAAGAGGGTGTGGCGGTTCATTTTGAGTCGGAGTTCACCGGCAGCGGTCGCATTGTGAGCACCGAGTCGCGCACCGTGGCGCTCGCGGCCGCGCATGCAAATGACATTCAGGGGCTGGACGCATGGAGTGCAGCGACAACAAAATTTCCGAACGGGCAGATTCCGTACGCATGGGGGTCGCTGCTTATGCACGCCCAAGCAAAAATTGGCGGCGACAGCTCGATGCGCAAATTTGCGAATCAAACGTCCACGTTTCCGATTCCGTTTTTGCTGAATCGTGCAGCGAAACGAGGGTTCGGTCGCACGTTCAGCAGAAGTTTTGCGGAATTGCGCGATTCGCTGAGCGTCGCGGTAGCTAAAGCCGACTCGTCAGGTGATGCGGTCTGGCAGTCTGTTTCGCGCGGCGCCGAACTTGGCCTTCGTAGTGCGGCATATCCGCGTTGGTTGAATGCTGATTCGGTTGAGTGGACTGCATCGAATGGGCGCGAAGTTACTGGGTTGTATCGTGCAGCGGTGCCGAAGGCGGGAACAATTGAGTCAGCGCTTGTGAATGCAGTGCGCGTGAGTCGCCGCAATTCGCTCGACGTGAATTCTCCGGCGGCTGCACTGGGAAATGGCGCCAGCGTGTACTCGCAATACGATTATCGCGGGCCGTACGTGCTGCGGAGCGATTTGTATGTGCACGACGCTCACGGCGACCGTCAGCTCACGCGCGGTGCGCGTATTGTGCAGCCGGATGTGCGCGCGAGCGACGGTGCGATAGTGGCGGTGCAACTCCTCGCGGCCGCCACTCGTTTGGTGCGCGTGTCTGCGACGAGTGGAACGATCACGCCACTCGCGACCGATCCAAAATCAGAATGGACAGAACCGCGTTGGTCTCCCGACGGCACGCGACTCACGGCGGTGCAAATTCTTCCAACTGGAGTGCAGCGTATTGTGTTGCTCGATACGTTGGGCGCATTGACTCATGTTGTTGCCGAATCGCGCGCGGTGTTGGCAACCCCGGCGTTTAGTCCGAACGGTTCCCGGATGCTTTGGACGAGCGATCGCAGTGGAAGCACGCAGCTTGAAACGGCCGACATCACGCGGGCCAACGTGGGAGTTGACACGCTTTCGCGTGCCGATGCACAGGTGGCGAGTAACGTGAGTGCGAGCGTGTATCAGCCTTCGGTGTCGCCGGATGGAACGCGTGTTGTGGCGATGCTGTATCGTGTAAACGGTTTCACGATCGCAGTATCTCCTCTTGATACGACCGGTGCTCCGGTGCGGGACAGTTGGTATGCGAATGATGTCGCCGCCCCCGACACGCTCGCCGCGTTCGTTGGAACGAGCACGTCGTATCATGCATTGCGCCAATTGATACCGCGTTATTGGGAACCGCTCATCGGCCAGGCGCGCGACGGAGGCAACAACTACGGCGCAACCACCAGCAGTGAAGACATACTTGGCCGACACAGTTACAGCGCGCAGCTGTCTCTCAATCCTCGCACAAGCGAAGTGAACGGCGCGGCGAATTATGTGTACGCCGGTTTGGGGCTTCCGGTCATTGGTGTTTCGTTCTCACAAGATTGGGATGCCACTTTTCGCATTACTGATTCTCTTGGTGCGCCACTTGGACTTATAGCGCGGCGATTGCAAACGCCCGCTGTTTCTCTGAGCTGGAGCGTGCCGCACATTCGCTGGGGTGCGAATTACTCAGTTGGGGCGCAATACGAAATGCGACACTTCACTTCTGACACTGATGCCCTGTTGGGTGAACCTGGTTCCGCGTTGCGCAAAGGAACGCGCTATCCAACCGTGTTCGTGAGTGGTGGTTTTGGAACGCTCGCGCGCGGTGGTGCAGGATTCTCAGCGGAGCAGGGCTTTGCCGTGAACGGGAGCGTGAGTTTGCGCAAGCGTGAAGGTGTGGCCGACAGTGAATCCTGGCGGTCAGTTGGATCGCTTCGGGTGTTCCAACCGCTGCCGCTTCCGGGCTATGCGCGCCATGTGTTGGCGTTCCGACTTGCAGGCGGCGCAACAGACCTACACGCTCCCTCATCGTTCTCCGTTGGTGGCACGAGTGGCGTGCAAACAGATGTTGTTCCGGGCGTTTCCATCGGCGATCCGGCAAGGACGTTTCCAATTCGTGGTTTCCATCCGGGCGTGCAGCGCGGTGTGCGCGCGGTTGCTGCTACAGCCGAGTATCGCGCGCCGCTTTCGATCATTGCGCGCGGCGCCGGTTTGTTCCCGCTATTTCTCGACAAGCTCTCGATAAATGCGTTTGGGGACGCGGGTCGTGCGTGGTGTTCGTCCACAATCGCAGTGCAGGCGCCAACGCTGTGCGAAATGCCTGGCGCCAATAACGGTTGGTTGGCGTCGGTGGGTGCCGAGCTCAACGTCGATCTTGCGTTGCAGTACGATGTGCCGTATCGGTTGCGGTTTGGTTTTGCGAAACCGGTTGCGGCGCCGTTCGGTATTGCGCGCAGACCTTCGCTGTTTGTTACGCTCGGCTCGTTTTTTTAGCGCGACGGGAACGTCGCGTAAAATGAAGTTCGATGAACAGCGAAACGCGGATCAAACGGATCACACGGATTGCTCCTTGCGAGCTACTATCGCTGACTCGGTATGTTGGCGTTCGCATTTTCCGATTCAAAAACAGTTTTCGCATGACTTGATGCATTCAAGAATCGCGAAGATCTGTCCGCGTGATCCGTTTGATCCGCGTTTCGCTGTTGTAGTTCACAAAATTCGAACCTTACATATGAAACCGTTCATTCACGAAACCGCCGTCGTACTCGGCGACGTCGATCTCGCCGAAGACGTGTCAGTGTGGCCGACGGCCGTGATTCGCGGCGATGTTGAACGCATAACAATCGGCGCACGCAGCAACGTGCAGGATGGCGCTGTGATTCACGCAGATCCGGGCGTGCCGACAAACATAGGGCAGGACTGCGTGATCGGTCATCGTGCCATTGTCCATGGATCGATCGTAGAGAATGGTTGTCTAATTGGCATGGGCGCGATCCTGCTCAATGGCACCGTAGTGGGCGCAGGGTCGATCATCGGGGCGGGGAGCTTGTGTACCCAGGCAATGCAGATTCCGGCGGGCTCGCTGGTGCTGGGTGTGCCGGCAAAGGTGGTCCGGGACGTTACGGAAGTGGAGAAAGCGCGAACGCTCGACAATGCGAAACGGTACGTGCAGTATTCGCGCGACCACGCCTCCGGACAGGTTCGGCGGCACAAAATGGATTGATTCGCCATAGTTGGTCGATTCCGCTATCACAATCACTGTCGGACCGCCCAAAACACGCTATCTTTCAAGGCTCGGCACGTGCGAGCAAGCAACGTTGCAGTTTTTGCGTGTAAGCAAGCAAACGACCGTCAGTTGTGCAGCATTTGTAACACAGGTTAGCAAAACACTTTGTGATCCTGTGCTGTTGTTCTCCTGGTCGCACTGCTTCAAGCGGGCTCAGACACTGCCTGTACAATTGGGCTAAACATTGCCCTCGTATACAGTTAGAGCATTGGTGAAGTAGCAACTGTTAGTTTGGCGTAATTCTTTTGCCAACACTCAGGAAATTGTGACTGTGCGGGACGCAGCACGGGGTATCACAAAGTGGAGAACTCTGCACCGCACGAACTTCCGTGATGTGGAAATCGCAAAGCGTTTCGCTGCATGGCGT
>JBDUAX010000513.1:0-3333 GCA_040004455.1 Gemmatimonadaceae bacterium | reverse complement strand
GCGAGTACTCAGCAGCGGCGATGACCGTATTTCAGGAGCGCAACTGCGACGATGTGTTGCTGTTTTACACGCGACGCGTTGCGGATCCACTTATTTCGCAATTCCGTGTTTGCAATATTCACCCGTCGCTGCTGCCGGATTTTCCGGGCTTGCACGGCGTGCGCGACGCCGTGAAGGCACGCGCGAGAAGGCTAGGCGCAACACTTCATGACGTCGACTATCGCTTGGGTACGGGACGCATCCTTGGTCAAGTGTCATGCGCTCTGCCCGCCAGCACATCGCTTGCACGGGCGGAGCGACTTGGCCACCTGCAAAAGGTGTATTTGACGCTAGCGTGGTTCGACGGTTTGGCCACCGGTTCATTGCATCCGATGCCCACGATCTCGCCAAGGCTGGGTGATGCGATTTCAAATGCCACAGTGTGTTTGAGCAATCGGACGTTGTTGGATGCCTATGCAGCATGGGCGGACACCATCGTCTCGTCGGAAGTGGTCGCGGCATGAAGGTGGTGCTGATGGCCGATGATGTTGTCGGGCTCAACGTCGCGCGATGGTTGCTTGACAATTATCGAAGCGACGTCGCGTTGGTCGTTACGATGGCCAGGAACGAAATCTTCGATGCTGCAGTGGCTCATGGGGTTTCTGCCATCGTTTTTGAGTCGGACTTGCAAGTCGTTAGCTACTGCCAGAACAACGAACTCGCGATTGATCTCGGGCTTGTTGTGTGGTGGCCCCGAATCATACGCGAGCCGTTGCTCGCGTTGGCGCGTGAAGGTTTTATCAACACGCATCCCAGTCTGCTTCCGTACAATCGCGGTAAGCACTACAACTTTTGGGCGTTGGTTGAGCAGGCTCCATTTGGAGTGACGCTGCACTTCATTAACGATGATATTGATTGTGGTGACGTCGTCGCACAATCACCAATCAACTATAGTTGGGAAGATTCTGGCGAGACACTTTTCCTGAAGGCCCGCGAAGCAATGTTTGATTTGGTGTGCGATAGCTATCCGCGCCTCCGCCTCTCGAACATCGCTCGGCAACCTCAGGACGCATCGCTGGGCAGTTTTCATTTCGCAAAGGAACTTGAATCAGCGAGCGTAGTCGATCTCGATAAATCATACCCAGCGCGTGATTTGCTTAATCTCTTGCGCGCTCGCACCTTCGCGGGACACCCGAGTTGCTGGTTCGCCGACGGCAACGACCAATTTGAAG
The DNA here is from genome assembly GCA_040004455.1 of Gemmatimonadaceae bacterium. Lineage (GTDB taxonomy): Bacteria > Gemmatimonadota > Gemmatimonadetes > Gemmatimonadales > Gemmatimonadaceae > Gemmatimonas. Next base: position 2,122 of record JBDUAX010000513.1, on the reverse strand, counting down.
TGCGTGTTAACATCCGACGGAAAGTAACATGAATCCAGTACAGCAATTCCAGCGCGATTGCGCGACTGAAATAGCCACGCAAGGCTCGGATATCGAAATGCGCAACTCCAGCGTTGCGTGGGTTCAGCATGCCAACGCACACAAGTATTCGTACCATTTCGAATGGCTCGGTCGGCCCATCATTCAGTACCCGCAGGATATGTTGGCCTGGCAGGAACTCATTTGGCGTGTTCAACCGGACCTCATTATTGAAACGGGAATTGCTCACGGCGGCTCGCTCATATTCTCGGCTTCGATGTTGGAGTTGAATGCGGCCTGCGGCGGGAATGCCAGCGCACAGGTGTTGGGCATCGATATCGACATTCGTTCGCACAATCGTTCGGCCATCGAGGCGCATCCGATGAGCAAGCGAATCACCATGATTCAGGGTTCCAGCGTTGCCAGCGAAGTTGTCGCGCAAGTCCGATCGCATGCGAAAGGCAAACAGTGCATTTTGGTCAGTCTCGATAGCAATCACACTCACGAGCACGTTCTTGAAGAGCTGAATTGTTATGCGCCGCTGGTTTCAGTTGACAGCTATTGTGTTGTCTTTGATACCATCATCGCTGACCTTCCCGACGACGCGTTTCCTGATCGCCCGTGGAGTCGCGCGCGCAATCCGAAAACTGCCGTGCACGAGTACTTGCGGTCGCACAAGGAATTCGAAATCGACCAGGCGATGGACAGTAAGCTGTTAATCAGCGTTGCACCCAGTGGCTACTTGCGACGCGTTTCCTGATTAACGGCCAACGAGTGTCTCCACGCTTCTCGCTGGTTTATCCAACGCGTCATCGCCCGGAATTTCTTGCGCAAGCGATAGCATATCTGGAGCAGCAGTCATTCGATGAGTTCGAAGTGATAGTTTCTGACAACTGGGTTGATCCCGCGTTGTCGTGCGAGGAAATTTGCCGGAATTCGGCTTTGCAGAATTTGCAATATGTTCGTCCGACGAAACCTGTCGGCATGGTTGAGAATTGGAATTTCGCGGCGGGGCATGCCACCGGCGAATATGTCGCAGTGTTTACCGACAAGATGTTCTTGTTGCCTGACGCGCTCGAGCGCGTTGTTCGTGCGTTGCATGATCAAGGAGGAAGTGCGCCTGATATTGTGTCCTGGACCTCGGACAGCTATCAGCCGGCAAGTTATGCGGACTACTTTGGCAGCGGCACGTACACAGCAGTACAGTCGGATGTGGTGTCCAGAGATAGCGTAATTCGTTACGAACCGCGCGACGCGCTCAACGACAAGGTGAAGGGTTTGCGTTCGCGCTACGAACAAACTCCGTCGCAGTATTGTCGCGGGAAAATTGTGTTTGGGATGTATCATCGAAATTTGATTGAACGAATTGTGACGGAGTGCGGTCAGCTCTTTCACGACATCAGTCCCGATTACACGTCAATGATTCTTGCGCTTTCGCTTGCGAACAGCGCGGTTGAGCTCAAATCGAGCGCCGTTGTCAGCATGAACACCGATCTCTCCAACGGTCTGCTTGGCGCCAATCACGATCAGCATGCATTGGGATATTTGCGATCACTCTCAAGCGAGCCCGAAGTTTTCTTGCAGAACATGCTCGTACCGGGCATGTATGCGGCGCAGCACAACGTGGTCTCGCACGACTACCTGTCTCTCCAACGTCGATTCAGCCTGCCGTTCGATTTCGATCGGCTGAATTGGCTCGGCTATTGTATCGAAGATCTTTCCAAGCCTGATCGCGTATGGTCATCTCCGGCGATCGAAGAAGAGCAAATGGGATTGATGTACGAGTTCATGAAATCATTGGCCCCGGCTGAACAAATGCGCGTGATCGCTCGGCTTGAGCAGCGCGCCAGTGAACGTCCGGCTTCTGGAGTCGCCGCTGGCCAGATTCTGACGTGGCAGTCAAAGACGCTGGCTAATGCCCTTCTGCGACGGTGCAACTGGCGGTAGCCCTTGCTATTTCGGTTTTTGTTCGGTAACTCCAATGAGTGCGCATTTCTCCGCCATCGCTTGCCGTTCACGAACCGGCGCTGCAGCTAGTCGGCTCCCAGGCCGATCTGCAATATCACGCCATTCCGGTCCGCGGAATTTTCAATACCCCCGCGGC
>JBDUAX010000512.1:0-3333 GCA_040004455.1 Gemmatimonadaceae bacterium | reverse complement strand
TGGCCGAAGACATGATTGTGTACGGCAGCAGCGAGTTTGGTTTTGTGAAATTCGGCGATCGATTTTCGACGGGCAGCAGCATGATGCCGCAAAAGCGAAACCCTGACGTATTCGAACTGGCGCGAGGTTCGGGCGCGCGCCTGCTCGGCGATCTCGTGTCAATGCTCGGCACCATCAAGGGTTTGCCAAGCGGCTACAGCAAGGATTTGCAGGACGACAAGCGCGCAATGTTCGACGCGGTTGATACGATGTTGCTTGTGCTTCCGGCAGTGGCCGGCGCCATTGGGGAATTGCGTTTTGATCGCGCGCGAATGAAAGCGGCGGTTTCGAGCGCCATGATGGCGACGGATTTGGCCGACTATCTTGTGCGCAAAGGCGCGACGTTTCGCGAAGCGCATGGTGCTGTCGGATCACTCATTCGCGCTGCGGAAGAAACGGGTGTCGATCTCGCTGATTTTCCGGCAACAAGATTTACAGAGGCGCACGCGTTATTTGGTGCCGATACGCGCGACGCGCTGAGTGCGACGGCGTCCATTGCGTTGCGTGAGGTCATTGGCGGAACCGGGCCGAAGGCAGTTGCCGCGCAATTGGAACAAGCGAAACAAAGTTTGCGGCCACTTGAGGCCGCGCGCGGAAACGAATTCGACTTGCGATAGAAAACTCCGATCGCGATTTGCGAAACGAGTTGCCTTAAAGAAATCCGAGCGTCAACTACGCATCCAGCTGCGCAGTTGGCGCTCGTTATTTCACATCAAAATGCATAGCCGATTCCCAGGCGAAATGTCGGGATTACCTTGTTTGAACCATTCAGAGTTTCTTCCGACGCAAGATAGCGTTTGCCACCAAAGCCAATTGCGACCGCGGTGTGTCGCGCGGTTCCGAGCAACCACTGGTAGTTGAGTTCAACGCCTAACGAAGGTGACGTTACAGTCTTTTTTGTTGGGGAGCAGTTGGAAGAATTGAGAAAATCGCAGAAGTAATCGTTGTTTGAAATACGGATGCTACTAACGCCAGCAGACATCACAATGGAAAAACCGCGCATCGCGTGTTCGGTGGCATACAACCGGGCCTTGAAATCAAAATCAGAATAGCGATCATCATCGAATGACTGATGATTGAATGCTCCCCCCAATGTCACCGATGGATTGATGCGCTGCTCGTATTCTGCTGACACCCATCCGGCGAGAAGAAAGAACGGGTTGAGGGTTAATGCGTGTGACGGGCCGTCATTCACCGTGGCAAGGCGATAGTTGGTCTGCGCGAACGCAGATGTTGCCGCACCAAATGACAAGCTGCAAACGACGACTGCATTACGAAAGAAGGTCCGCCGGAGCGACATGGTCATGCGGTTAGAGAAAACAAAACTCATCGCGCTGAAGCGCTTGCCCTATGTACCCGCCTTCAGGGTCAGAAGAGCCATTGCTGCGCCTTGTCCCCGCCGCACGCGTTGAGTCGCACCAAGCGGACCAGAGCACGTTCAGCCGTTACAACATTTGACACCCTAGAAGTGGAAACCGAACGTTACCGGAACCCAATTGGTGGTCGATTCACCGAAGCGCGCGATGTACCGGGCTTCGAGGAAGGCTGAGAATCCGCGCAGGTAGAATTGAAATCCACCCCCACCCTGTACTGCGATTTTCGTATCACCAATTACACCTTCGCCGGAGTCGCCGGTGTTCGTTGGAAACGTTCGCTGGAAGTTTTGAAATCCACCACCGACGATCAGATAAGGGCGTACGGACATGTTCTTGTTGCCAAGCGCATAGAGGCCATTTCCAAAAACGCCAATTCCGCGAAATTTGCCGACGTCGACGGTCTTGCCTCCCCAACCGTCATATATGACATCGCCGCGAAAGCTCAAATTCTTCTTCGTGTCGTGCGGCGCGACAAACAAGTGCACACCAATTTCATATCCAGCGCTGCCCTGATCGGCAAAATCGCCCAACGGAACAGCCACCCCGCCACTGAAGCCGAGCACCGTTGTTCTGGGCTGCTGAGCGTTGGCCTGGGTTGAAATTGTGGCGCCAACCACGGCGCACGACAGAACGCAGAGCAGCGAACGAAGAGTGCTTGATGTCATGGTGTTTTTGTTGGTGATTGAGTGTGCATGGCGGTCACGCGTTCAGTACGTGTTTCAGGACACGTCACAAACACTTCATTCCTTGATTTCCTGCACCGCGGACACAAAATATTCCGTCTCACCAAAGCAATGTGTCGGAACGCCTTTGTGTTGGTCGTACTGGATAGACACTTTTTTCCCCGTTAACGCTTCCAGTTGATGGGCAATGGAATCGCTGCGAATGGAGAACATGAAGCTGTCTGAGCGGAATCCCTTGGCAATATCGGTATACAGCGTGCCTTCCCACGTTTTGCAAAGCCAGCCCTTGTGACTGATCTTTTGCACGTATCCGGCGCGTTTCGCGCTCGAATACGTCCAGCTAAGCGTGCCAAATGTCCACGCGGCAAGTCCCACCGTGGGAACAGCCACAATAGCAATCACCAGGAGCTTTCCCCAGTGACGACGCTTGAACGATTGCCGCGGCGGAGACGGTGAACTGGCAGCCGCCGAATCGGCGGCCTCAGCATGCTCGTTCCCGGGAGGAAATTCGGGTTCATCCATGCGTGAGAAGTTGGGGCGAAGTGGTAAGGTGCGCTAGCTTTCAAGACAACCTTTATCCAGAACGAGCGTATCGTGTCCTTCCGTCCTCGACGTTCATCGACAACCGTGTTGGTTCGCAATGTGCCCGTTGGCGGGTCGGTGCCGGTTGTCGTGCAATCCATGACGAATACAGACACGGCCGACGCCGCCGGCACTGCGCAACAAGTCGCGGAGCTGTACGAAGCCGGTTCGCAGTTGGTGCGGATTACGGTCAATAACGATGAAGCCGCGCAGGCAGTTCCAGAAATCCGGCAGCGATTGGCAGACCGTGGGTTGGACATTCCGATTATTGGGGATTTTCACTACAACGGTCACTTGTTGCTCACCAAATATCCGGATTGTGCGAAGGCGCTTGATAAGTATCGCATCAATCCCGGCAATGTAGGAACGCGGCATCGCGATGCGAATTTCGTAACCATCGTGCAGGCTGCAATTGAGCACAACAAACCGGTGCGCATAGGTGTGAATTGGGGCTCGCTCGATCAGATGTTGCTGACCGACATGATGAACGCGAATGCCGCCGCGGCCGAACCGCGCGACGCAAAAGACGTGTACATGGACGCGATGCTGGAGAGTGCCCTGCGGTCGGCCGCGCTCGCTGAAGAAGTTGGTTTACCGCATGATCGCATCATCATCAGCGCGAAGATTTCCGTCCTACCCGATCTTGTCGAATG
>JBDUAX010000511.1:0-3337 GCA_040004455.1 Gemmatimonadaceae bacterium | reverse complement strand
TCTACTCCGCACGCATCGCGAGCACGGGATCGATACGCGCAGCGCGGAAAGCGGGGACGAGGCAGGCCGCAACAGCGACCAGTGCGAGTACGCCGACTACAGCAACGTAAGTGATCGGATCGGTGGGAGCAGTTTCGAAAAGTAGAGCGCCCATGAGACGGGCCAGAGCCAACGCACCCACGAGGCCAGTCACGATTCCGATTGCGGTCATGCTCAAGCCTTCGCGAACCACAAGTTTGACAACGCGTGATGGAGTCGCGCCCAGTGCAACGCGAATTCCAATTTCCCGCGAACGCTGCCCAACCAGATAGGCAATAACGCCGTAAATACCGATTGCTGAGAGCAACAAGGCAATTAGCGAGAAGCCGGTGAGCAGCGTCATGTAAAAACGCGGCTGTGCCACCGATTCAGCGACGATCGTATCGAGTGTTTTGATTTTCGATACCGCCAAATCGCGATCGAGTTCGTGAATGGCTGTTGTCGCTTCACGCGCGACAACCAAACCGTCACGGGAAGCGCGCATTACGACATTGAATGAAGCCACGGGCCACTGATCGTACACGCCGTAAAACTGTGCTCGAACGGCCGACGCCAATGATGACTGCTTGAAGTCACCAACAATACCAACAATGTCACCCTCGAAATTATTGTCGTTGTGTCCCCACCCCATTTTGATGTGCTTGCCGATGGGGTCTTCGTTGGGAAAGAATTCCTTCACGGCTTGCTGCGTTATGAGAAAAACCTTTGTGCTGCCGGCGCGATCGTTCGCATTGAATCCGCGCCCCTTCACAATCGGCACTCCCAAAGTGCTCAAATAGTCGGGCGTTGCAACACGTGCTTCCGCCGAGGGTTCATTCGCAGGATTATCATAGGTGCGACCCTGAACTTCAAAGGAGAAGTTAAATCCGAACGGCGTGAGTGGCATGCCAATCGCCGCACCAACTTGCTCAACACCGCCAATAGTGCGCAGTCGGTCCATCATCGAACTGACAAACACGCGCTGCAACTCAGGACTCGTGTACTTTGCGCTCGGCAACGAAATGGCAAAGGAAACGCCGTGATCCGTGCGGAATCCGGGATCCACGCTCGTGAGTTTGTCAAAACTTTTCACAAGCAGTCCCGCGCCTGCCAGCAGCATAACCGACAACGCGAGTTCACTGATCACTAATATTTGTCGAGCGCGCTGACTGTTCTTTCGACCGCCCGACCCCCGCGTTCCTTCACGCAACGTGCGCGCGATGTCCGGACGAACCGCTTGCCTGGCGGGCAGTAAACCGAAAGCGATTCCCGTGAGCACGCACAATCCGGCCGTGAACGTCAACACCACGGAATCGAGTCTGACGGAGTCAAGGCGCGGCAACGATGGCGGTGCAATTCCCACCAAGGCCTTTACGCCAACTGCCGCCAGAACAATTCCCAATACACCGCCAATCACCGACAACACGGCACTCTCAGTAGCAAGTTGTCGAATGAGGCGACCACGCCCGGCGCCAAGTGCTGTGCGCACTGCGAGCTCGCTTTCACGCGCCACGCCGCGTACGAGCAGCAAATTCGCAACGTTTGCGCACGCAATGAGCAGCACAAAACCAACGCCGCCCAACAGTACCAGTAGCGGACGTTTCAACTCACCCGTAACCCATTCCTGCAACGGAACAACCGTGCTGCCGAGGTCTTTGTTCATGTCGGGATATTGTTGCACCAGCCGCTGCATCACGGTTTTCAGGTCGGTCCTGGCCGCCTCCAGCGGCACGTTGGGTTTGAGCCGCGCGATGCCGCTCAGGTAAACTGCGCCGCGACTTTGCGCGAGCCTGGCTGGGTCGAAGGTGAATGGAAACCACACCAGATTTTTACTGGGATACACCGACGCATCGGGAGCAATTCCAACCACGCGAAATTGTTCGTTGTCGAGCGTGACCGTTTTTCCAATGAGACTCGTATCGCTACCGAATCGCGTGCGCCACAACGATTCCACCAGGATTACGGCGTTCGTTCCGGGAAACGTTGCTTCGTCGGCAGTGAACACGAGCCGGCCGCGCACCGGTTCGACACCCAATACGGTGAAGAAATCGGCGCTCACATCACTGCCCTGCAAGCGCTCGGGATCAGCCGCACCGGTCAGCACGGCGGAGTGACCGGCAATGGTCGCAATGGAAGTGAACGACCTGGCCTGAGTGCGCGCGTCTTCAATGTTGGCAGGTGACCACACCGTTGGTCGGCCTCGGTTGACCGGCGCCACCATTACCAGTTGTTCCGGATTTCTGAATGGCAGGGGGCGCAACAGAATGCCGCGCACCACGCTGAAAATTGCGGTGTTTGCGCCGATTCCCAGTGCGAGTGTCAGTACCGCGATGATTGAGAAACCTGGCGCACGGCGCAGCGCACGCCACGCGAAGCTCACGTCCTGGCGAAACTCCTGTACGAATTCCTTCTTCATGGTTCTCGACTCCCGTCGTTCATCGGTAGTTCGGCAGAACTCCAACGCATCGTTGATGTCGCCGAATTGTCGCTCCGCTTCGGCGCGCGCAGTATCGCGTTCCCAGCCGCGCGCAACGAGTTCGTTCACGCGCATGTCGAGGTGAAACGCGAATTCCTCATCCACTTCAAAGCGCGCCGTACGCCTGAGCGAAAGACGAAACGGCATTCGCGTTTGATTCACGATCAGGTGGTGCGCAACACGCGTGAAACCGTCAGCGCGAAAGCATCCCACGCATTGCGTTCGTCCTTGAGCAGCTTTCGGCCCGCAGGCGTCAGGTTGTAATACTTCGCCCGCCGATTGTTTTCCGAAACTCCCCACTCGCTTTCAATTGAACCCTGATCTTCCAGTCGATGGAGCGCCTTGTACAACGCGGCGTCATCAATATCGAGCGAACCTTTGGAGCGTTCGCGCAACCAGTTCGAAATCGCGTACCCGTGCATCGGCTGCCACGACAAGGCCTTGAGCACCAGGACATTGAGCGTTCCGTATAACAGGTCAGTGGTGGGTGTGGGCTTCGTCATGTCAATTCGACACCAGGTTACGCCAGAGAGTTTGAGCTGCCCACACCCGCTCCCCTGAACAGGTAGGTGGAAAAGATAACGGAAGCTGAAACACTCAACAAAAGCAAAAGGGGCCAACCGTATGGTTGACCCCTTCGTGCAGAGCTGGTGCGTGCCGAGGGGCACGCGATGTTTGCTTAGTTGCGCTTGTAGCGCTCGAGGAAAATGCTGCGTCCTTCGCGCGACGCGAGATAGACTGTGCCGTTTGGTCCAAAGCCAGCAATGGTGCGACCCGCGGGCAACTGCAACCGCTCGACAATTTCACCATTGCGATTCACGATGTCGTAGTTGAGCGAAACGG
>JBDUAX010000510.1:0-3338 GCA_040004455.1 Gemmatimonadaceae bacterium | reverse complement strand
GAACCAATGCGTGTGTTCTGCATGTCGCTCGTGCGTGAATGCGTGAATGCGTGGATGCGCGAACGCGTGCTGGATGACGTTCGGGCGCGGGTCCAAAATGGAGCGGGGGAAATGCCACGCAAGTGAATTGTTGGCCGATAGCGAGATGAATTGAAATGAAAGGCGCTTTGTCGAATGGAATTGATGACGTGGAGGCTCACGGATGTTGCTAGCATCCTTGCCATGACTAAAACACGACAGGATTTCGGATTGCTTGGTGAGCGCATCGCTGCGCGTTGGTTGGTGCGACAAGGATGGTCGGTACTCGATCATCGCTTTCGCGCTGGTCGTCGCGACATCGATCTCGTTGTTCGTCGAGCGGATGAAGTGGCATTTGTGGAGGTCAAAGCCCGCAAAGGGGGCGCCTTCGGAAGCCCGGTTGAAGCAGTGCATTACCGCAAGCAGCTGGAACTGGGGCGGGCGGCGAGGGTCTGGGTGGACCGTTTCGGTAAAGAAGAGCTCGCTTACCGGTTCGATGTGGTCGGGATTTTGGTGGAAGGGGAGAATGTTCGGGTCCGATACGTGCCAAATGCCTTTCCCCTGACCTCCAAATAGTGGAAAACTCGACCCTTGGGGGGAGTTGTCCACAGAACGTGATCTTCGTATTTTATTCGGGCCTTGGCCGAGTTTACCCGTCTGGTAAATTCTCTGAACCAGGGCATGGCGTACCATTTCAACGACGGCGGAATCATGGCTTCCACACAAGTAGCAGACGACAAGCGCAAGGCCCTGGCGCTCGCTGTCGCTCAAATTGAAAAGAGTTGCGGTAAAGGCTCCATCATGCGTTTGGGAACCGATTCGAAAGTGCGAATCGAGTGCATCCCAACCGGCGCAATCAATCTCGATGCAGCAATCGGTATTGGCGGAATTCCGCGTGGTCGCGTTACGGAAATTTACGGGCCGGAATCAAGTGGTAAGACAACGCTCTGCTTGCACGTGGTTGCCAACGCACAGCGTGCTGGTGGCGTCGCCGCCTTCATCGACGCCGAGCATGCGCTCGACACCGAGTACGCCAAGAAGCTCGGCGTTGACATTGAGAATTTGCTCATCTCGCAGCCGGACACCGGCGAACAGGCGCTTGAGATTTGCGAAATTCTCGTGCGTTCGGGGGCGGTGGATATTGTCGTGATTGACTCGGTCGCCGCATTGGTTCCGAAGGCGGAAATCGAAGGGGACATGGGTGATCAGCAGATGGGTTTGCAGGCGCGCCTCATGAGTCAGGCGTTGCGCAAGCTCACCGGTGCGATTGCGCGTTCGAAGACGTCCGTAGTGTTCATCAATCAGCTGCGTGAAAAAATTGGCGTCATGTTCGGCAGTCCCGAAACGACGACCGGGGGTAAGGCGCTCAAGTTCTACGCGTCAGTTCGCCTCGACATTCGGCGCATTGGTCCCGTGAAGGAAAAGGAAGAAGTGATTGGTTCTCACGTGCGCGTGAAGGTTGTCAAGAACAAGGTGGCGCCTCCGTTCAAGCAAGCTGAGTTTGACATCATGTACGCGGAAGGCATCAGCCATACCTCGTTGCTGGTAGACATTGGCGTTGAAGCGGGCATCATCGACAAGGCCGGCGCGTGGTACAGCTACGGCACGCAGCGCATTGGGCAAGGTCGTGAAAACGCCAAGATGTTCTTGAAGGACAACCCGGCGATGATGGCAGAGGTGGAAGAAAAGGTGAAGGTCGTGTTGGGCATCAAGCCTGGCCAACCGCAACCTGAATCAATCGACGAGACCGAGGAGTAAGGAACGCTTTCGAATCGGTAGAGACGTTTTTTGAATTGCGCCAAGGGGTTGTTTGCGCTGTGTAGTGGTGCCCGGATCACCACTTCCCATCACATTCAGCCCCTTGGCCTTTTCATGTTGTGGCGTTTTGGTGCGGGCGGTGTGTTTCTCATTCAGCCGTTAATAGAATGGCAGTGTGATTGAGTTGACGGGCGAAGATTCGTTCACGGTTGATTCACCAATCAAGGCAATTCGTATTGCCGATATTGTCGAGCACACGCGGCGTCCGGGCAGGTATCTCCTCACCTTGTCGGATGAGCGCACGTTCACGCTCTCGGCATCGTTGCTGGCGGATTTGGGCGCGACACGGAGGGGATTGGAGCTCGACGTCGCGACCGTGCGGAAAATTGAGAGTGAAGCAGAAGTGCTTCGCGTGATGGATCGTGCGATTGCTTCGTTGTCGCGTGGTCGGCGTACGCGCAGGGAGCTTGCGCAACGATTGCGGCGCGTGAAGCCGGGAGTGGTGCCGCCCGATGCCGCAGTGGTAGCGATGGCACTCAATCGCCTGGAAGAATCGGGGTTGATCTCAGACGAAGCGGTGGCGCGAGCCGAGGCGTCGTCGCGATTGCGGCGCGGAGATGCTCCAGGACGCGTGGAAATGATTCTGCAGCGGAAGGGAATTGAGCGGCGTGCGGCGTCGGATGCGGTGTCCGAAGTTGTGATCGAAGATGCGATTGATGTGGATGCGCAATGCATTGCCGTAGCGGCCAAGCGCATGCGGTCATTGGCCAAGCTTGAAACGAAGGTGGCCAAACGACGCTTGATGGCGTTTTTGATGCGCCGCGGATATGGATCCAGTTCGATTCGAATAGCGATCAGGGAGCACTTTGAACCGCGTTAGCCAGTCTATATTTCGCGACTATGCTAGCGTCTGAGATTCGCTCCCGTTTTCTGGCCTACTTCGAGAAGAATGGCCACGCAGTCCGCCCGAGTTCCACGCTCGTGCCGGCGGATGATCCCACCCTCCTGTTTGTTAATGCAGGCATGGTGCAATTCAAGAAAGTTTTTCTCGGGATGGAGGAAGCTCCCGGCGGAAAGCCGCGTGCTACGACTTCGCAGAAGTGCGTGCGAGCCGGCGGCAAGCACAATGATCTTGAGCAGGTGGGTCATACCGCGAGACATCACACGTTCTTTGAGATGCTCGGAAATTTTTCATTCGGTGATTACTTCAAGCGCGATGCGATTCGCTTCGCGTGGGAGTTCATCACGGAAGATCTGAAAATTCCGCGCGAGCATTTGCGTGTGACTGTGTTTCATGAAGACGATGAAGCGCGCCAGTTGTGGAAGGAGATCGCTGGTGTTCCGGAGAGTCGCATTTACGGTCTGGGGCACAAAGACAATTTCTGGCAGATGGCGGACACCGGTCCATGCGGCCCGTGCACCGAGATTTACGTTGATCTCGCGCACCTCGCGAGAGATTGGGCATTTCCGTCGGATGCGAAGGGGGAGTGGACGCGCACTGATTTGGAGGACTATTCGCTGGATGCGTTTGTAGAAGGCGCGGAAGCGGGTCGTTTTCTGGA
>JBDUAX010000509.1:0-3340 GCA_040004455.1 Gemmatimonadaceae bacterium | reverse complement strand
GGAGCGTGACTTCGGCAAGTCGGTTGAGAGTGCCGACGCTCGCGCTCAGAGTTCGGCGCGCGGTCAGCGCGGCGCATTGACACTCGCCGATTCGACAAATGTGAAGTTGGGGCCGGAAACGACTGTGAAAATTCCACCCGGATTCAACTCCCAAGTGCACGGACTTCTCGTACTCGGCACCGTGTCATTGTCGATCAAGCCAATCACCGGTGAGAAGGCGTTGGCGTTTCGCGTGCGCGCAAAGAAAGTCAGCGTTGCGTCGAAGGGGGGTACACTCCTCGTCCGTGCGTACGAAGATGATCCGACGGTTTACGTGATGGCGAAAGAAGGGGACGTGACCGTTCGTCCAAACGTTGATGAGAAGGAGACCAAGCCGCTCACCGCCGGTCAGGCAATGTCGATCGACGCCAAAGGCGCCACGAAGATGTTGTCGGCCGAAGAAACCGCGGGCGCATTCTCGTGGGTTGATGGCAATTACACGTTGAATGCAGTGCCACTGAGTGGCGTGCTTCCAGTACTGCAACGCTGGTACAACACGCAGGTGACGATCGACGACAAGTCGCTCGCGTCGCGTCCGGTAACAGCGGTTCTCAAACTGGATTCGAGCAAGGAAGCGCTCGATGCGATTGGCATGGCGGCGAAGGTGCACATTCAGTATCGCGGCGATACGCTGACGTTGGCCGATGGCGCTCCCACCGCTGCCAACAAGGTTCCGGCCAAGGCTCCTAAGAAGGGCAAATAACCGAAGATCTTCGCCTAACGCAAACAGCCAAAAAGCTCATCACTTTTTGGCTGTTTTTGCGTTTTGGCCCTTTGACTTTTCGTCAGGTTTTTCGGCCGTAAGGCTTTTCGGCGCAGTGGGCTGAAACTGAACTCTGAATTCTTATTCTGAACTCTTATTTGATCTTCGCATCCACCACTGTCTGCATCTTCACTAACTCGGCCTGCGTGTCCGTCACCCACTTCGCTGCACCATCGGGCCACGCTGCGACTCGATCGTTGTCTTTAATTCTCGCCACCAGAGATTGAATGTTCTGATTCGCGTACCGAATGCCATCCTTCGCGGCCGCCCAATCTTTCTTCTCGATTCCGAGCTTCGCGTAGTTGTAGTTCACCCACGTTTCCTGATAATTGCGTTCGTTCCACAATGACCCGGGCTTGAATGACTCGCCGCGATTCGCGTTCGAGCTGATTCTTCCTTCGATGGATTTCGTGTGCTCCTTCCACGTTTTGAAATCCTGATCGGCGGGGAATTTCTTGATCAGATCATCGAGCAGATTATTGGCGCTGATGACTGACATGAGAATCGCGCCTTCGGGCTGGCGTTCCTTGATGGCTTCATCGAGTCGAATGGAATCCCATTTCGCGCGCCAATAATCGCGATCGAGGAGATCGCCGCCCTTGGTCGCGGCGGCATCATTGCCGTACAGCTGCGCCGAGGCCGACGCGACTGGGGTTGAGAGGAGGGCAAGGCTGGCCAGAGCCGAAAGAGCCAGAGATTTCAGGGTGCCGATTGATCGCATAGGGCGGAGGTCTCCGTCGGGGACAGAAACGGGGCGGGTGAGCGATTATAGGCTGGCGCGAGGGCGGGGCCAATGCCGGAGGTCACAGGCCGGCGGGGAGGGATGGGCTCGACGGAGCGGGTGGTGCGAGTGGGCGGGGAGGGGAGGGGAGGGGAGGGGAGGGGACAGCAGAATTTTCGAGAATGCAGAGTTCAGAAACAGCAACTTCGTGCCAAACTGCCAAAGAGCCGACGACGAGCCGAACGGCCGAAAAGCACTGAAGCCAAAAGAGGTGAAAAGGTGAAAAGCCTATTGCCGTAAGGCCATGTTGCCCACGTCAAGCCAAACGGCCGGTGGTCAGCCAAATGGGGGTAACTGGACCGTCCGTGCGCGGCAATTGAGCCAACTGCCAATCAGCAATAAGCCGGCGAGCAACCAGCCGGTGGGTAACGAGCCAGCCCGGCCCTTACCTCAGTGCCTTTGTTATCGCTGCGTCCAGGTTCTGATCCCCACCCAACCCCGTGTATGTCACCTTCCCGGCCTTATCCACCAGCACCACAAAGCTCGTGGCCGGCACGTCGTAGGCGTCCCCCGCCTTGCCGTGCAGATCGTAGACCATCTCGGTGGCGATTGGGTTCAGCTTGTGCCAAGCCGCCACGCGCGCGGGGGATTGATTGACGCTCACCGCCACGGTGATGAAGTTCATTTGCGCGCCGTACTTCTTGGTCGCCGCAATGATTTTCGGCTCCAATTCCTTGCAGTTGCCGCACCAGGTTGCCCAAAATTCGAGCATCGCGGGCTTGCCCGGAACGATGTATTTCTTGAGATCGACTTCCTTGCCGTCGAGAGTCTGGACGGCGGCACCGGGAGCCATCGCGCCAACCGCGATACCACCTTCCTGTGCGCTTAGTGTCGCGTGAGTGACCGCTGGCTGTATCGAAATTGCAATAAATGTGAATGCGGCTGTCATCGCGGAAATCCGCGCAAAGCGACTAAATCGGACCTCAGAAACCACCTCAACCGCACCCTGTAAACGCCTCGAGTTCCTCATCGAAATCGCATCCCGCATCAGAAGTAAAAAAACTAGAAGTAAACCTGCCCCATCTTGATCAAATAGTACTCGGCCATCCCGATCATGACCGTCGCAAAAATGCGTTTCACCCACAACATCCAATTACCCGCGCGAGGCAATTTCGATAGGCTGCCGGCCGACATGCCGACGATCACGAGCAGCGTACACATGCCGATAGAGAAAGTGAACAGGTAAAGAAAGCCCAGTCCGGCGCTGTGCGTCGTGCTGACCCAGGTGAGAACCGCGCCCATGACGGGCGCTGAACAGGGCGCCGCCACCAGCCCCGACGCCGCGCCCATGATGAACGCTCCCATAGCTCGACCGCCCGTTCCAGCGTTCGCGGCGCGCTGCAAAATGCTCTGTGGCACGCGAATGGGAATGACGTCAAGCATCGACAGTGCGGCCAGCAACAGCAGGTTGGAGATTACGAAAAACGACCACGGATTGCTGCTGACCGATCCGAAAATCGTGCCGGTGAGCCCGGCCAGGAGGCCAAGTCCGGCGTAGACGGTAGCTAATCCCAATACGTAGATCAGGGAGAGGCCGAGTGGGCGCCATTTGGAGATGACTTTGCCGGCGTTAGCGCCGGCCGATGATTGCCCGCCCACGATCGCCGCGGTGATCGGTATCATTGGATAAACACAGGGCGTGAGCGAGGTCAGAACGCCGGCGCCGAAAATGAGCGGCAGGACTGCTATTGGGTTGCCCGAGAGCTGGGCCGCGTCGAAAGCTTGAATGAGCATAGGTGAAAAAGATAAGACGCGGG
>JBDUAX010000508.1:0-3342 GCA_040004455.1 Gemmatimonadaceae bacterium | reverse complement strand
AACCCGGAGCGAGAATATCAACCGTGATGCCGACGTCGCGCAGCGCTACCGCCAGACGCAAGACGAACGAACCAGCAGCGTCACCTGCAAAACGCGGTACGTTGTGGGTGACAAACAAGACGCGACCCGAAGGTCGCGTGTCAGCCGGCATCGGAATGAGAGGCAGCATCCGGGGCGCCGCGGGGTTCTTGCGGCGCGCCGCGCGCGCCAAGCGATTCGATTTCCCGGCGAAGTTCGCGTACTTCCGCACGTTGCTGTGCGATCTGCTCGCTGAGCAATCCCGTAGCGAAGAACACGCTGCCCAGCAACAAGCATGTTTCGACAAGGGTCAGCAGCGGCCGATAACCAACACCAGCAAACACGCGCACGCCAACCGCAACAATTCCGGCGAGAAATCCGAACGCAAACAACGCGGCGCCCAGCATACCAAATGCCAACAGAGGTTTTTGCCCAAATCGCAGCTCGAACCACACCGACAACATGTCCAGCACGCCAATGGGAATGCGCGACAGTCCAAACTTCGACTTACCGCTGTGCCGCGGATACAAAGGCATGGGCACTTCGCTCACGCTGTATCCGTTTGCGTGTGCGAGCACGATCATGTAGCGATGCCAATCCGGACGCATTGGCAATGACTGCATGATTTCCCGGCGATATGCTTTTACGTTGTTCAGGTCGCGAACGGGTACGTCGAACAGTGAGCGACTCAACTTGTTGTAAATGCGTGAGACAAATGCCTTTTCGTATTTGCCTTCTTTGTAACCGGTAACCATATCGGATTCACCGGCCAGTATTGGTGCGACCAAACGCGGAATATCTTCTGGCTTGAATTGCAAATCGGCAGGGTAGAACACCAGCACGTCGGACGAAGCATGGTGGTAGCCCGTGCGCAGTGCTTCCGCGATTCCGCGGCGCACGCGATGACGAACTGGTTTCAGAAAATCGAATCGTTTGGCGAGATCCTGAAGCAACGCCCAGCTGTTGTCCGTCGAACCGTCGTCAATGACGACTACTTCGTAGTGCTCGGGGCGCGTGCGAAATGTTTCGTCACACTGCTCCATGAACAGCTGCAAGTTTCCGGCTTCGTCCTTGGCCGGTACGAGTACGCTTACATCGACGGCATTCGTGCGCGCCGGAGTCATTGTGCGAGCGGGCGCTGTAACGGAACTCAGACGCGCTTCCGCATGCGTGCCGGCAGCACGCCGAGTTGGTCGCGATACTTCGCAACAGTGCGTCGCGCGATTTGCACGCCCGACTGCAGCAGTATTTCCACGATTGCCTGATCGGTTAGCGGGCTACGGGTGTCTTCCCCCGACACAAGTTTTTCAATTTGATCTTTAATGCCGCGCGCTGAAACGTCGTCGCCGTCGGTCGTTGAAAGTCCCGACGAGAAGAAGAACTTGAGCGGAAGCACACCGCGCGGGGTCTGCACAAACTTTTCGTTCGTCACGCGACTGACCGTCGATTCATGCATGCCAACGGCTTCTGCCACTTCGCGCAACGTGAGGGGATGCAAATACTGCACACCGCGTTCGAAGAAATCACGCTGACGGTCGACGATGTAGTGCATGACCTTGAGCACCGTCTGGCGACGTTGCTCGAGCGCCTGAATCATCCAGTTGGCGGAATTCAACTTGCTGGCGATGAAGTCTTTGCTTTCGCCGTCGAATCGCTTCTTGTCGCGTGCGATTTCCTGATACACGCGTGACAACTTCAATCGGGGCAGATTGCCGTCGTTCAGAAACACATGGTACTCGCCGTCGATGCGATCGATGACGAGGTCGGGAACGATGTAATTGTCGCTCGCGCTCGAAAATCGCAGACCCGGTTTGGGTGAAAGCCTGGCCAATTCATCGGCCGCGCTTTGTACTTCCTGCGGACTGATTCCAAAACGCTTGGCCAATTCGCTCCAACGATGCGCACTCACTTCCTCGAATGCTTCCAGAAGAAGTTTGTAGACCAGCGAATCGGCTCGGCCGGCCGCGCGCAATTGCAAACGCAGACATTCACGGAGATCGCGCGCGCCCACTCCGGGGGGGTCGAGCTCCTGCACAATTGCGAGCATTGCGAGCACTTCTTCGTCGGTGTACATGTCCACGAGAACGTCGTCATCGCGTTCTTCCATTTCCGCCTTCAGAACGTCATTGATGCCATTCCTGATTTCGTCCAGCGAGCACGCGAGGTACCCGTCGTCGTTAATGTTGCCGATGAATTCGTCCGCGAGAAACGCCTCGCGCGGAGACAACACGAGCAGCGCAATCTGTTCGCTCAGGTGATCGGAAAGGTCACGCGTGTCGACGGTGACCGGTTCGTACCACTCGCGCTCTTCGCTCTCTTCGCGCATGCCGCCAGTTTCAAAACCATCGAGCAGAACTGCTTCCCAATCGACATCATCGTCACCCGTTTTTTCGGGTTCCGTTTGCGCTTCGGTGACGGATTCCGCCTCCGCCATGTCCTCCGGTTCGGACTGCTCTTCATCCGACTCAGAAACCTCCGTCTCGTCGTCTTCGAGATCGACCAATTCGAGAAACGGATTTGTTTCCAGTTCCTGTTTGAGATGTTGCTGCAGATCGAGGAGCGGCATGTACAGCAGATCCATCGCCTGATAGAGGCGTGGATTGATCTTCAGCTCTTGTCTGAGCGAAGTGTTCTGCTGTAGTCCGTTTCTCATCGAGCCATCTCTGCTTCGGTTTCGGCAAACCGCGAACGAAGACGCGCCGTCAGCGTAGGGCCGAGGTATTCTCTGGAAACAGTATCATCAAACACGAGTTCGCGCACGGTTCCTGAAACCTGAACGCGTCCTTCGAACATGATGTAGGCGCGATCGACGATGTCCAACGTCTGTTCGACGTTGTGATCGGAAATCAGCACGCCTATGCCACGATCCCGAAGTTCGCTCACGATGGCCTGAATATCGTGGACGGCCAATGGATCGACGCCAGCGAAAGGTTCGTCGAGCATCATGAAATGCGGACGAGTGACGAGGGCTCGCGTAATCTCCAAACGCCGTCTTTCACCACCAGAAAGCTGATAAGCCTTGCTATGGCGCAAATGCTTGATTTTCAGCTCACTGAGAAGCGTTTCGAGGCGCTCGGCCCGCTCTTTCGAGTTGATTGGCAGCGTTTCGAGAATGGCGAGGATGTTGTCCTCGACCGAGAGCTTTCGGAAAATCGATGGTTCCTGTGACAAGTACCCGATTCCGCGACGTGCCCGTTTATACATGGGCATGTCGGTGATATCGACGCCTTCGAGCTCAATACGCCCTTCGAGCGGTTCAATCAGGCCGACCAGCATGTAGAATGTGGTCGTTTTGCCGGCGCCATTGGGGCCCAGGAGACCGAC
>JBDUAX010000507.1:0-3343 GCA_040004455.1 Gemmatimonadaceae bacterium | reverse complement strand
CCGATGTTGCTGGCCGAGTTGATGAAGCGCGGCTGGACTGACACGGAAATTCGTGGTGTAGCTGGTGAGAATGTTTTGCGAGTGTTGTCCCAGGCCGAAGCAGTTTCGGCACGATTGCGTGCCTCGCGTCCCGCCAGCACAAAAACCATTCAGCAGTTGGATCGCAAAGTGACACCGTAGTGCTCAGTTTAAACTGCAGAAATCGCATTCACTTCCCGATGGAGACATACCATGTCTGTTGACCGGCGAACGTTTCTCAAAACAACTGCGCTCTTAGGGGGCGCGATGAGCCTTGGCATTCCCTCCCTGTCGCGTGCCATGACTGCCGATGGCGTTGATGTGAGGGCGCTCGTTCCGGAAAAAAATGCGCCGGCCAAACTGAAAATTCTCATTTTGGGCGGCACAGGGTTCATCGGGCCCAATCAGGTCACGTATGCGCTGGAACGCGGGCACGACGTTACGCTGTTCAATCGCGGCAAAACAAACCCCGGACTATTTCCTAAGGTCAAGAAACTCGTTGGCGATCGCAATTTGCCAGGGGGCCACGACGTTCTCAAGGGAAAGAAGTTCGATGTCGTCATCGACAATCCAACAACACTTCCGCAGTGGGTACGCGACGCCGGTATCGCGCTCAAGGGAAATGTTGGGCACTACATTTTCGTTTCAACGATTTCCGTGTTCAGCGATGTGTCGAAACCGGTTGACGAAGACGGACCGTTGCTGGAAGGCGGAACAATGGATGTGTCGTTTGAGGATGCGCGCAAAGGACAGAATTACGGCAAGCTGAAAGTGCGTAGTGAGCGTGAAGCGAAGACACAGTTCGGTGACAACGTCACGATTGTGCGTCCCGGTTTGATTGTCGGTCCAGGTGATTTGAGCGATCGCTTTTCGTACTGGCCAGTGCGCATTGACAAAGGCGGAGAAATCATGGCGCCCGGCACACCAAACGATCCTGTGCAGTACGTCGACGCGCACGATTTAAGTGAATGGATCATTCGTCTCGCTGAGAACAAAACGTACGGCACGTTCAATGCGACTGGCCCGAAAACGCCAACGAACATCGCGGAGATGTTGTACGGAATCAAAGCCGTCACAACCAGTGATGCGCATTTCACCTGGGTTGATGCTGATTTTCTGCAAGCGAATCAAGTGCGAGGCTGGAGTGACATGCCAGTGTGGGTCGCGCCGCGCGGCCAAAGCGCTGCGTTCTCTCGTGTGAACTGTCAGAAGGCGTACGCCGCGGGTCTCACGTTCCGTCCGCTCGCAGTAACCGCGAAAGACACACTTGATTGGTATCACACGCGTCCAGCTGCCGAGCAGGAAAAGGCGCGCGCTGGCATTGCGCCGGAAAAAGAAAAGACGGTGCTCGCTGCATGGAACGCAAAGAAGGCCGCGAGTAACCCGGGATGATTCGCGACGATCGGGTTAGCGTCGCGCCTAAGCCGCTCAAGATTCTCGTCTTGGGCGGCACCGGCTTTATCGGGCCACATCAGGTGCAGTACGCGGTCGATCGCGGACACAAGGTCACGCTGCTCAATCGTGGTAAAACAAACGCCGATCTATTTCCAAAGCTCGAAAAAATCATTGGCGATCGCACAACACCTACGGCCTACGACAAACTGAAAGGCCGCAAGTGGGACGTTGTCATCGATAACGGTGCGCAAGTGCCGGCGTGGGTGCGCGAAGCAAGCGCAGCACTGAAAGATTCCACCGATCGCTACGCATTTGTCTCTACGCTTTCCACCTATCGCAATCGGAAAGCGATTGGCATGAAAGAAGATGGCCCCCAGTACGAGCCGGCCGCTCCCGACGCTACGCAAGCGAACGCCGGCTACGGTCCGCTCAAGGTTCGTTGCGAAATGGAAGTGAAATCGGCGTTCGGTGATCGCGCATTGATCGTTCGTCCCGGATTGATTGTGGGTCCCGGCGATCTCACCGATCGTTTCTCGTACTGGCCAGTTCGCATCGAGCGCGGTGGCGAAATTCTCGCACCTGGAACGCCCGACGACCCTGTTGCGTTTATTGACGTGCGCGACTTGACGGAGTTCATGGTTCGACTCTGTGAAGCTGGTGCGCACGGCGACTACAACTGCGTCGGTCCGCGCTCCACGTTGACCATCGCCGAGATGTTGTACGGTATCAAAGCTGTTACAACGAGCGACGCGACGTTCACGTGGGTCGATGCCGATTTTGTCGCATCGAAAAAGCTGCGGCCGTACACCGATCTCCCGGTATGGATGCCACCTCGTGGCGAAAACGCCGGTTGGGCTTTGATGGATCGCAGCAAAGCGGTTGGTGCCGGACTCACGTTTCGCACACTCGCTGATACCGCACGCGCAACACTCGATTACTACCACGCACAACCGCCGGAACGTCAGGCCGCACTCAAAGCCGGACTTCCTCCCGAAAAAGAAACCGATGCACTCACTTCCTGGCACGCGAGACAACCCAAGTAATGGCGAAAAAAATCCTCATACTCGGCGGCACCGGATTCATTGGGCCGGAACAGGTGAAGTACGCAGTTGAACGCGGACACGATGTCACGCTGCTCAATCGCGGCAACAACAAAACCATGTTTCCGAAGCTCAACGCGCTGCAAGCCGATCGCAACGTCGATGGTGCAGTTGATGTACTGAAGGGGAAAACATACGATTTCGTGATCGACAATCATTCTCCCGGCAGCATGAAATGGGTGATTGACGCAACGAACGTGCTTAAGGGAAACATTGGCCAATACATTCTGGTTTCGACAACGGGTGTGTACGCCGACAGCGCGCACGTTGAGCCCAGTGAGGATTCGCCGTTGTTGCCGTTGCTGGCGACGACGAACGATGCGGAAGTTCGGAGTTCCGACCGCGCTCAGTACAGCGCGCGTAAAGCGACGTGCGAAAAAATTGCGCGTGATACTCTTGGCGCCGACAAGGTCACCGTCATTCGCCCCGGTTTGATTGTTGGCCCCGGTGACGTGAGTGATCGCTTTACGTACTGGCCCTGGCGCATTGAGAAAGGTGGAGAAATTCTCGCGCCGGGGAATCACGAAGATCCCGTGCAGTGGATTGACGTACGTGACCTGACGCAATTCATGGTGCGCTGTGGCGAAAACGGAACGACTGGAATTTTCAACGGCGCCGGACCGATCGTTCCAACGGGCGTTGCTGAAATGTTGTACGGCATCAAGGCTGTTTACAGCAACGACGCGACGTTCACATGGGCATCGCAGCAATTCCTGTCGGCTAACAAAGTGCGTTCGTGGGCGGAGATGCCCGTGTGGACGTTCAAGGGCACAAGCACGTATGCGTTTTGCACAACGAAAAACGACAAAGCGAAAGCTGCTGGACTTACG
>JBDUAX010000108.1:0-11281 GCA_040004455.1 Gemmatimonadaceae bacterium | reverse complement strand
GGAGCCGATGGAGTCTCCGTGATCAATGTCGCCATTGCCGACGTGAAGTCGGATGCACCGGCCGCTGTAGCGCGCGGCACTCACTAGTGCCCAGGCCGGCCGTGCCGCGCGTGGGTCCCATCTACTCGAGAGGCATGACCGGTCATGGATTTGTTTTACAGGAAATCTTTAGCAGAGCTCAAGCGCGAGGCGGATAAGAGTCCGCTTCGAAGATCGTTGGGCAGGTTGAATTTGATTGCACTCGGGATCGGTTCAATTATTGGAACGGGCATTTTCGTTATGACGGGAACCGCGGCATCACAGAATGCGGGACCCGCGTTGGTCTTGTCGATGTTGATATCGGCGGCAGGGTGTGCGTTTGCCGGATTGTGCTATGCGGAGTTTGCAGCAATGGTGCCGGTTGCAGGCAGCGCGTACACGTATGCGTATGCGACGGTTGGTGAATTGTTCGCATGGATTATTGGTTGGGACTTGATTCTTGAATACGCATTGAGCACTGCAACGGTGGCAGTAGGCTGGAGCGGTTACTTCGTGAGTTTCACCAATCAAATTGGGATTCATATTCCATTGGCTCTGACAGGGCCGCTGGGCCGACAGATCGTCGGGCCCGACGGCTCAATTGTGTCTGGTGTTTTCAATTTACCGGCAGCCGCAATTGTTGGCGTCGTTTCGTGGTTGTTGATCAGGGGCATTAAGCAATCGGCGAACACGAACACCGTTCTGGTTATCGTGAAGTCGATGGTGTTGGTCGTGTTCGTTGTCGCCGCGTACTCGTATGTGAACAAAGACAATCTTACCCCGTTCATTCCGCCGAACACTGGTGAGTTCGGTCATTTCGGATGGAGCGGTGTGTTGCGTGGTGCGGCCGTGATTTTCTTTGCGTATATCGGTTTTGACGCAGTCAGTACCGCGGCGCAAGAGGCGAAGGATCCGCAAAAGGACATGCCGATCGGCATTCTGGTTTCACTTGCGATTTGTACTGTGTTGTACATCGGCGTCGGATATGTGCTTACTGGCATTGTGCATTATACGAAGTTGAACGTGGCAGACCCGCTCGCCGTCGGCATTGACGCCACTGGATTGACCTGGTTGTCCCCCGTTATCAAGGTGAGTGCGCTGTTTGGATTGTTCAGCACGATGCTTGTTCAGCTACTTGGTCAAACGCGCATTTTCTATTCGATGGCACGTGATGGCTTGCTTCCGCCAGTCTTCGCACGCGTGCACGAGACGTTTCGTACGCCGCATCTAAGCACAATGCTAACGGGCAGTGTTTGCGCCTTGGTCGCGGGGTTTACTCCCATAGACGTGCTTGGACAATTGGTTGCAATCGGAACACTGCTCGCGTTTGTCCTGGTGTGTATTGGAGTAATTCTGCTTCGTAAACGAAGCCCGGAAATTGCGCGGCCTTTCAAAACGCCGCTGGTGCCGCTCGTGCCAATACTCGGGGCACTCATCTGCCTCGCGCAAATGTTCGGATTGCCATTAGCAACCTGGGCTCGGCTTTTTCTGTGGTTGGCTTTGGGAATGGTGGTGTACTTCGTTTACAGCCGGAAGCGCGCGGAAAAAGTGCGCGCGGCACTACTCGCGAATTAGTTGGCCGCAGCAACGACAATCGCCAGTGCACGTGCGAGGCCGCGCGTGGCATTGGTGTTGTCGTACCATTCGTTCAAGGTGTGCGCGCCACCTCCCGTTCCTCCACCACCAATAGTGATCGCCGGGATGCCGAGCGAGAGTGGAACGTTGGCGTCAGTTGATGCGACGGCTGAAACAGGTTCAACACCATGCATGCGAGTTGCGAATTGGGCCGAACGAATGAGCGGGTGTTCGAGGGGCAATGAGCCTGTTGGTCGCGCCCCCGTGATTTCTATATTAGTAACCAGCGCATTCGGCGATTTCACTTCGACACCACTGTCCGATTGCAACTCCGCGCGCGCTGCCGATTCAACAATCGTGCGGAGTTCGGTTTCAACGAGATCCAACACCGCTGCGTCGGTCGAGCGGAGGTCAACGTCCATCCATGCTTCCGACGGAATTGAGTTGATCGACTCGCCCCCTCCAATGCGACTCACGGTGAGTGCAACACGTTGATTGAACGTGCGTGGCAAATCGGCCAGCCAGGTTGTTGCGCGTGCAGCTGCGTGAACGGAATTCGGGGTGCCGAAGTCGGCCCAGCTGTGCCCGCCTTTACCGCGAAAAGAAATGCGAAAGCGTCGTGACCCGAGTCCGTGATGCACAATTGTTGAATCGCCAGCGCCGTCAATGACTATTGCCGCGTGCGCGCGTGGTTCCCCATTCGCGTCGCGTTCGGTGAAATAGTGTTGTGCGCCAAGGAGATTTCCCAATCCCTCTTCACCAACAGTGGCTACGAATTCGATTGGACGTCGAACATTCAGAGTTGACGACTCGGGCGAGGCGCCAAGAACTTCCGCTAGCGCAACGATTGCCGTGAGACCACGGCAGTTGTCCCCGATACCGGGGCACGTGTGTCGAGTGCCATGCAACGAAGGCTCGAGCACGGTCGAAAGCGGAAACACAGAGTCGAGGTGCGCAAGGCAGACTACCGGCGCAACGTGTTGCGCTTCTTTCGACTTTGAACTCGCATTGCGACTGGCGATGACATTGCCCACGCCGCAAATGCGTGTTTGCCAGCCAAGTGCCTGGAACAACGACGCGACTGCGTTTGCGCGCTGCCGCTCGGCGCCTGTGGGCGACGGAATTTGCGCCAGGCGCAATTGTCTGGCCAGTGTTTCGTGATCGCGCGACGCGAGAGAGTCAACCGCCGGTTGGAGTGGTGTTGTGCGGGATGTGAAGCGGGCGGCCAGGGCGCCCAGCGTGTCGAAAACCATGCCGGTAATTGACGCCAGTGGATGTGCCTCGCAAGGGTTTCCCCCTACTCGAAGTCGGCCCAATGTTGCGCCGCCGTTGCGTGCCACGAATGGATGAAGACTTAACCCAATTCGATCTCCCCGTAGCCTCGTAACGACCATAGCTTGCGCGCGTGAATTCCCTCCGCTCGCGCCTCCTGCTGTTGTTCCTCGTTGCGTTTCTGCCAATCGCTGCGCTAACTGTTCGCCAGCCCTTTGCCGAACGCGAAGCACAACTGACGCACGCCCGTTCGGAGGCAACGTTGCGAGTGGAAATCGCGCAACGCACGCAGGGCGAACTGATACACGATAGCCGCCGGTATATGCATGCGATCAGCATGTTGGCAGCGGTTTCGATGGGAGACGCGACGAACTGTGAACGCTCACTAACGGGTTTTCGGCGTATCATCGATGAAGGTTGGTCCGTGAGCCGCGTCACGTTGGACGGAAACGTCGATTGCGTTTCGAATTCATTGGAGGCTGACACGCGTGATTCGTTCGTGGTGAAAAATGCGGAGGCGCTGGCGAAGAGTGACAGTGGCTTAATTGGTCCCTATCGGTTAAGCAATGCGACCAATGGTGAACGCGAGGCACTGGCGACATTGTATGTGCCCCTCGTTGATACTGGTTCGGGGACGTTTCGAGGCGCGCTGACTATTCGCCGTCGCATGCGCTGGCTTGCAGATCTCGCGCGCGAGGTAGGGCGCGACTCGCAGTCATTGATCACGCTGACCGACAGTTCCGGTCTGGTGCTCGCGCGGTTCCCAAATGCTCCGTCCGTTGTGGGGACGACTTTGGGAAGCAACGCATCCACGGTCAATGCACCGGTCGAGTTACGCTACGAAGGAATTCGTTCTGCAACGCAGAATAGCCCGGCGCGATTGTACGTGTACAAGGAATTGCCCTCGATGCCCTCGCAACCGGTGTACCTCACCGTTGCTGTTTCGGCACGACCAATCATGGCCGCAGCAAACGCGGCGCTCTTCAGGTCTGTCGCGTGGCTGCTTGTGTGGATCCTCTTGGCGATTTTGTGCGCGTGGTATGCCGCTGAACGAATGGTGTTGCGCGAGGTACGCGCGCTGATTTCGGCGACGAAGAAACTTGGGCAAGGCGATCTCGACGCGCGCAGTGGGCTGCAGGTGCACGCTGGAGAACTTGGACAACTCGCGGGCGCGTTCGATCAAATGGCGCAGCAGTTGGACGAGAGGCAAGAGCGCCTTGCTCAGGCGCAGAAAATGGAGAGTGTTGGGCAGTTGGCAGGTGGCGTTGCCCACGACTTCAATAATTTGTTGACGGCGATTATCGGTAACGCGGAAATTGCGAAACAGCAGTTGGCCGAATCACATCCGGCCCGCGAAGAGTTGCGTCAAATTCTCGACGCCGCTCGTCGCTCTGGTGCGCTTACGCGCCAGCTGCTGGCGTTCGCCAAGCGTAACACGATGGACGTGCATGTGTTGTCGCTGAACGCATTGCTCGACGACGTAACGTCGTTGCTCAAGCGATTAATTGGTGAGCACATCACGCTCACGATGAAGTGCGACCCGGCGTTGAGTGCGACACGTATTGACCCGACGCAATTCGAACAGCTCATCATGAATCTGGCCGTGAACGCACGCGATGCGATGCCGAACGGTGGAACGCTTGGCATTGACGTCCGTAACACTGAGGTTCGCGCCGACGACAGAAACGGCCTTGACGGTGTGGCGCCGGGAAGCTGGGTTTCTCTGACGGTGAGCGACACGGGCACCGGAATGTCTCCGGAAACAGTTCGTCGCGCGTTTGAGCCGTTCTACACTACGAAGGGTGTTGGCAAGGGCACGGGCCTTGGGCTCGCTGTCGTATACGGAACCGTCAAGCAGCACTCAGGGCACATCCGCATTGACAGCACAATCGGTGCGGGCTCGAAGATCACCATCCTGCTACCACCGTCGGCCACGCCCGCGGAGATGATGCCGCGCAGAGCGCATGTGCCAGTGCAACGGGAGCGTGGAAACGAAACGCTATTGTTGGTGGAAGATGAACCAGCAGTGCGTTCGGTCAGCGCGCGATTGTTGCGACGCAACGGCTACAACGTGCAGGAAGCGACCGACGGGGCAGATGCGGTTGCGCAAATGGGAGATGGAAAACTGTCCGGCATTTCACTGCTGATTACAGATGTGGTGATGCAGCGCATGGGCGGGCCGGAACTCGTCAATGAATTTCGCAAGGAACGTCCATCATTACCGGTGTTGCTGGTGTCCGGTTACAGCGAAACGGCAATTCCGCAGGAGTTGTTGCAGACACCGGGAACCGTATTTGTCGAGAAGCCGTTCTCCACTGAAGCTCTACTGACTGCTGTACGAAAGCTTCTCGACTCACAAGTGGCGCTTACATCGTAATTCGGCTCCTGAACACGATGTAAGCGATTTACTGATTGCTCGTTATTTGCGTTTGCCCTTGCTGCCGTTCGGGCCAATCGTGTTGTCGTACAATTTCAGAATGCGAGTGTACTCGTCGGTCCACGACGACGGGCGGGTGAATCCATGATCCTCGACCGGATATACGGCGAGATCCCAATTCGGTTTGCCCAATTCGATGAGACGTTGCGTGAGACGCACAATGTCTTCGAAGTTTACATTCGTATCGACCATGCCGTGTAGCATCAACAGCGGATCTTCCAGCCCTTCTGCAAGAAAGATCGGCGACGAGCGACGATACGCGAGCGTGTCGTCCTGCGGGAGATTCAGAATGCGCGCGGTGTAGCCGTGATTGTAATGGGCCCAATCGGTTACTGAGCGAATCGCAGCGCCCGCGCCGAAATATTTCGGAGCAGTAAACAGCGCCATCAGCGTCATGAATCCGCCGTAGCTGCCGCCGTACAAGCCAATGCGTTCCGCAGGAATACCATACGTTTTCGTGAGCCACTTCGACGCGTCTACGTGATCCTGCAAATCGCGTCCGCCCATGAA
This sequence comes from Gemmatimonadaceae bacterium, assembly GCA_040004455.1. Classification (GTDB taxonomy): domain Bacteria; phylum Gemmatimonadota; class Gemmatimonadetes; order Gemmatimonadales; family Gemmatimonadaceae; genus Gemmatimonas. The sequence continues at coordinate 5,469 of JBDUAX010000108.1, read as the reverse complement.
GCGATAAATTGCCGTACGCCAATCGCGGCCATAACCAGCTGAACCGCGATAGTCGACGTCGATAACTGTATAACCCTTCGTTGCGAGAATGTGATTGAACATGTACTCGCGCGGGTACGTCGACCAGAAATCGTGCACGTTGTGCAAGTAGCCAGCACCGTGAACGAACATGACTGCGGCGCCGTTTGATTTCGCGCCAACATCCTGCGGGCGATAAATGCGCGCTGGCACCTGAATGCCATCGCTCGCGGGAATCTTCACGATGGTTGGCTTGAGCCATTTGTACGAGCGGAATTCGTCGGAAGTGCTGACAGTGAGCTGAGAACGATTTCCATCTGTTGCATCGGCAACAAACAATTCCGGGGGAACGTTCGCTTCCGAAAACACATCGGCGATTTTGCTGCCGTCCGGGCTAACGGAAACGGTGTGTCCGCCATGCTCTTTCGTGATTTTCGTGCGCGCGCCACCAGTGACGGCCATCTTGTACAGATGCCGCACGAACGGTGATTCCTCGCTCGTGTGCAGCCAGAAAAATTTGTTGTCGCTGGAAAGTTCGGCGCGTTCGATTTCCCACTTGCCTTCGGTGAGCGCAATTTTTCCAGTGCCGTCGGTTTTGACAGCGTACATCTGTGCGTAACCGCTGGCTTCGGAAACGAACCACACGCGACCGTCGGGAAGAAATCCGCCGCAGTTGCCGCACGGGCCCGCAACCCACGCGGTGTCACGCAACACGTCAATCGTTTTTGTTTCGGCGTTGTCGCCAGTAACGGCGAGCAGATAACGCATTTTGAAATCGGCCGTTGAACTGGCCATCACGGCTGACGTACCATCGGCGTTCCAATCCATGAATTGCACACCAGTCATCAACTTCTCGCCGTCGCCGCCAGTTGGACTGATCCAATGAATTGCGCCAGTCGCGAGATTGATTTGACCAATGCGAACGCGTGATGGTGTGTCACCAACTTTCGTACGTCCGGGAATTTCTTCCGTGTATCCGCTCGCAGTGACATAGGCTGGAACAATCGTATTGCGGTTGGTCGCGGCTGCCGCAGTTGGCGGAGCCTGCACTGGCGGAGCAGTGGCTGCGCCTCCACGACCACCACCCCCACGACCGCCAAATCCAGCGGCGCTGCTCGTCACGACGAGCGCCGTGCGCAGCGTCGGCGAAATGTTCAACGACACCACGCGATCGGTGCCAACATACACAGGCTTCAGTGCAACGTTGGCCGTCGCCAGTGCGCGCGCGGCGCGCGCAATTGAATCGGCACGCGCGCGATCGCGAATAACTTCCAGCAACTGCAATTGGTCGCGTTCCAGCGAACCCTGTGCGCCGGTTGCATGGACGACCGCATCGGTTGGCGCATTGCCCGTGCGAATGTCCGTGAGTTGTTTTGTCAGTCCGCTTGAAAGATTTATCGAATAGGCGTTTCCTTCGCGCTGAAAAACCAATTCCTTTTCATCCGCGCTGAACATCGGACTACTTTCAAGTGCCACGGTGGACGTTAGTTGACGCGCCTTGCCAGTTTTTGTGTCCATCAGGAAAAGATCGCCGCGTGCAGACACCGCACGTGTCGCACCATCGTGCGTAGTTGGCCCGTCGGCAAGATACGGCGCCATGCTGTCGACGTGCGCTGCAGTCATCAGTTCTGGCTTTGCACCGGGCTCCGCGCGAACGCGATAGGGCGCCGCGTTCACATCCCATTTTGTATTGGGCGGATTCCAGTTGAAATAGATCCACTGGCCATCCGCGCTCCATCGCACGTTCGCAGGCTCGCGCCCATACAACTCGGGGCCGCGCATGATGTTCTCAATGGTCAGCTTGAACGGAGTCTGCGATGTTTTCTGCGCAGAAAGAACGGCGGTCGGTGCGCTGAATGACAGCGCAAGCGCTGCCGCCGCAAAGCGGTAACGAGATGTTGTGGAATTCAAGGTTGCGGGAGGTGAGGTGGGATGGAACAGGGAACTGCAAAACGGTGCAGCGATCAACGCATCAGCGCCATTAGCAGCAGCGTGATCCTGGTCGGCTGTAGCGATCATTCATGCGTTCGCGCACAAAGGCATCCTTGTTGAGCACTTCGCACTCGGGATGATGTGCGGTCATGTGCGCTACATAACGCTCGTAGTCGGGTGCGCCCATAATGCGTCGAATCACAGCGGCAATTCTGTGAATCAGCGGCTGTTGAGGGTTCGCAATGCTTGATTGGGACACGCTGTGACGGATTGGAGTGTGGACGTGATACTTGGGTGACGAAGACTCAAACCCTGCGTCTCAAGCTACGAGTAGATCGACTGAGCGCGAGTGTTTGTTTCGCTCCGGCGGTTCGCCTTCAACACCACTGTGAAAATGCAGCCAACCGGCTCCGGCTTCAGTATACCGACGAAACTGCTGGCGACGGGAGTTGCCTGCGCAGTGGCCGTTGTAGTGTGCGGAACCGCCGCGACCGTTGTGGCTGCCTCCAACGCGACTCGCAAGCAGCCCCCAACGGCAGGCGCGGCGCGCCCGGACTTTGACCGGTTCGCCTTAGAGTCGTTCCGGGACGCGGGTTCGATCCGCGCATTGTTGGACAGCCTGGTGGCCCCACTCGATATCCGTGGGGCCGCAAATCCGAACGACATCGCGACGATTGCCTCTGCAACCAGCCAGGGTTCCCGAGCCAGCCAGGTATGGGACATCGCTTTGCGCGAAGTTCTTCCAACCATGAGCCCGACGCCGTTTGCCAGTGTCGGGGTGCTCGACACTTCCTGGGAGAACTTGAGCGTCGAGCGGACTGTTCGGGCCGAACGAGACAGTGCGACGCCATGGCTACCCGTTTTCCGTCGCTGGGCACGCAGTCAGCCAATGCAGCCCCTCTGGGGATATCGAAAGGGGCTCCCGGGAGTGCGGGATATTCACGATCTGCCCCTTCGTAACTTCCGGCCGATACTTACCCTCTACTCGGCCAACGAAAGTGCGGCGTATCTGCAGCTGCGAGATGGCAAGAGCGGAATGGCAGTGGAACACGCGCGTGAAAATATTTCCGCGTCCCGCCACTTTCTGGAACAACCGTTTCTGTTTGATGCGCTGCTCGGTCGAATTCTTGTTAAGCGGAGCGCGTCGTTGCTTGCCGTTGCCGCGGCCAGAGCCGGTGACAGTGCGACCGCACGACAGGCACGTCGTTTGCTGACTGCCGCAAAGCATAATGACGACATGCAACCGTTAAGACAGTGGTTGCGCCAGCAGGAAGGCATCTCGAATTCCACGGCGGCCGAGGAGATTGCGGCAAATGTCGCGTTGGCGCCGTCAATTCGGATCGAGGCGATTCAGTCGATTGTTGTTGGCGCTTGCGGCAGCACGCCAGAAATCGTGTTCGGCTTTAATGGTGCACGGCGTGTTGCGCTAAACAAAACCGCAAACGCGCTGCATGATCTCAATCGCGCTGATGAAATTGCGAATGGTTACGTTCGGTTATTCGATCAACTGGCGGAGGATCCGGTTTCTTATGTTGATCGTTACGTAAAGCCGGTGCAGGACGGAGCGTTTGATTGGATTGTTCCCCCGGGAGTGCGCGCACGAATCGATTTCTGTGCAATGCAGGGGAACCAGGGGATACTCCGATAGATGAAGAGTGAATTAGTATGAGCGGCAATCGATGTCGCCGTTGAAGCGATACCTAGAATCACGAATCCAAGCCCGAGATTTCCGGACTCAAAGTAAGGACTCGACGGATCGAACGAATTGTTTTTGCGCTCGTGATCGGCGAAACCGGACGGGTTGAAATGCGCACAGTTAGCATACGGAATTTAGCGACAGTCCTCGTCTCATCGCACGGCGTCAATACAACTGAGTAGAGTGTTTCACCCATCAATCGCTGCGCAACGCCTCCAGCGGATTCACGCGTTGCGCACGTAGTGCGGGGATGACGCTCGCGAGCACCGCCACCCCGAGCATGCATAATACGACGGTGATAAACACCGACAGGTCGCGAGCAGATGTGTTGAAGAGCAAGGGCTGAATGAATTGACCCGCGGCGAGCGAAATGACAACGCCAATGGCGACTCCGATTAGCGCCGTGCCCACGCCGGCGCGCAAGATTATCGTGAGGATGTTGCTACGGCTCGCTCCAAGTGCAATGCGCACTCCCATTTCGTGTCGGCGTTGCACCACGAGATAAGACATCACGCTGTACAAACCAATCGCTGCAACCAGCAATGCGAGCGCGCCCATCATGGTGAAGATGTTGGCACCCAGCTTCCAGGGACGCACTTGCGGGTCGATACTCTCTTGCAGAGACTGCACATTCACGTACGAGATGGACGGATCAATTTCGACCGCGGCTTTACGAATTTCGTTCATCAGTGCCGCTTCGTTGCCGCGCGCACGAACGAGCAAATTCGTGCCCCCAAATCCATTCTCCTGGCCGAAGGGAATGAAAAAGTGCATTGAAGGAACTTCCTGCAGTTCAAAGCGATGCGCGTCGTTTGAAATACCGACAATTCGTGCGCACGGCACGATGCTGTCGTCTCCGGAATAGATGCACGTGCCAATCGGATCCCTGTCAGGCCACAGCGTTCGTGCCATCGTTTCACTGACAATTGCAACCGGTTCGGTACCCGCGTGATCGGATTCCGAAAACGCACTGCCACGAATTATTCGCGCGCCGGTAGTCCGGAAATAGTCGGCAGTGACCGCGCTAACCTCGGGATGTCTACTACCGAATTTTGGAATACTGTCCCAACCCGGAACGCGAAGTCCAACACTAAACGACGATTTGAAGGGCAATCCAACCGATAGGCTTGCGTGTTCCACATCGGCAAGACGCTTGACGCGTTCCAGCAGCAGAGGATAGTCACTCTTGCTTTTTTGCTTTTCCTGCTCGCGAGCCGCACGGCCACCGACACCCGGAAGCACAGGCCACGCCAGACTTACAACCGTCACGCGATCAGCTTCTATTCCCAAATCAATTGCACGAACGTTGGAAAGACTGCGTACAAACAGTCCCGCGCCAACAAGCAACACGACCGACATCGCGGCCTGTGCAATCATCAAAGCCATACGCAATTGTGATTGATGACCGCCGCCATCGCGAATTCCCGACTTCAATGCGATGGTCAAATTCGGGCGGCTCGCGCGCCAGGCTGGGAGCAGTCCAATAAACACCGCAACGATAATCGCGCTTAAAGCGGACATCACAAGCACGCCCCCGCTTACCGGCGACGACGTCCACTCAACACTCGGCAACAACATTGTGCGCATGAACTGTCCGGCGACATAGGCCACCGCTAACCCTGCAATTGTCCCGATTGCCGTCAGCATCAGCGACTCAATCAGAAAGAGTCTGAGCAATCGCACTCTGCTCACTCCAAGAGCGAGACGCACCGCGATTTCGCGCCGCCGCCGCACCATACGCGCCAACAACAGATTCGCGACATTTGCGCAAGCAACTAATAATACGATTGCGCACACACCAATCAACCAACGCGAAACGCGTA